>JBIODO010000010.1:0-24627 GCA_044445225.1 Burkholderiales bacterium | reverse complement strand
GTACACCGACATGTACCCCGGCATGGCCAAGACGGCACGCGGCGAGGGGTTCGATGAGATCGCCGATTGGTTCGAGACCCTGGCCAAGGCCGAGCGCTCGCATGCCAACCGCTATCAGAAGGCGCTGGATCAGCTGGCCGACTGACGGCGAGCCTCGTTGTTGATGAGTCGAAGGAGCAGGGGGCACACGAGGCCCCCTGTTGGTTGATGCACCACCACGATTCCGCATGAGCACTCGCGAAGGCAACCTGCAAGCGCCCACGCGCCACCCGATCGACTGGAAGGCACCGGCCTATCTCGACGAGGCCGCGTGCTTCAAGGAGATGGAGCGCGTGTTCGACATCTGCCACGGCTGTCGGCGCTGCGTGAGCCTGTGCCAGAGTTTTCCGACGCTGTTCGATCTTGTGGATGCCACCGACGACGGCGAGGTGCACGGCGTCAAGAAAGAGGCGTACTGGAGCGTCGTCGACCAGTGCTACCTGTGCGACCTGTGCTACATGACCAAATGCCCTTACGTGCCGCCGCACGAGTGGAACCTGGACTTCCCGCACCTGATGCTGCGCGCCAAGGCGATCAAGTTCGCCAAGGGTGAGGTCAAGGCGGGCGAGAGGTTCCTGGCCTCGACCGACGTGCATGGCAGCTTTGCGGGTATCCCGATCGTCGTGCAGGCCGTCAACGCGCTCAACAAGACGAAGTTCGCGCGCAAGCAGATGGATTCGATGCTCGGGGTGCATCCCGACGCGTGGATGCCCGAGCTCGCCACCCAGCGCTTTCGCTGGAGCGCCAGCAAGCGCGGCCGCGCCACCACCGTGAATGACGGCGAGCGCACGCCGGGCAAGGTGGCGATCTTCGCCACGTGCTTTGTCAACTACAACGAGCCCGGCATCGGCCACGACCTGCTGAAGGTGCTGGAGCACAACGCGATCCCCTACGTGGTCGTCGACAAAGAGTCGTGCTGCGGCATGCCCAAGCTCGAGCTGGGCGATCTGAAATCAGTGGAGAAGCACAAGAACGTCAACATCCCGGTGCTCGCGCGCTATGCGAAAGAGGGCTACGCAATCCTGAGCGCGATTCCCAGCTGCACGCTGATGTTCAAGCAGGAGCTGCCGCTGATGTTTCCCGACGAGGCCGACGTGCAGCTCGTCAAGGACGCGATGTGGGATCCGTTCGAGTACCTGGTGGCGCGCAGCAAAGACGGGCTGCTGAACACGGACTTCAAGCGCGACCTCGGCCGAGTCAGCTATCACATCCCGTGCCACGGACGCGTGCAGAACATCGGCCGCAAGACCGAGGAGATGTTCAGGCTGATCGGGCAGAAAGTGACCGTGCAGCTCAACACCGTGGAACGCTGCTCGGGGCACGCCGGCACCTACGGTGTCAAGACACCCACGCATCCGGTGGCGATGAAGATCGGCCGCCCGGTGTTCAAGGCGATGGCGAACAACGAGCCCGATTTCATCAGCAGCGATTGCGCGCTCGCCGGCCATCACATCGCGCAAGGTATGGCGCAGGCCGGCGCCAAGTCCTTGGCACCGCAGCACCCATTGAGCCTGCTGCGCCACGCTTACGGCTTGGAGTGAAGTCGCCCATGGGCACACCGATCACCGCCGACAGCCTGATGACGCTCGAGGCCTACGCGAAGGCGCGCAAGGAGATCAAGGCGCAGGTCATCGCGCACCGCCGCTTGCGCAGCGTCGCGCTCGGCGAGCACATCAACCTGCAGTTCGAGGACGAGAAGACCATCCGCTACCAGATCCAGGAGATGCTGCGCATCGAGAAGATCTTCGAGCCCGACGGCATCAATCAGGAGATCGAGGCCTACGCGCCGCTGGTGCCCGATGGCACCAACTGGAAGGCGACGATGCTGATCGAGTACCCCGATCCCCATGAGCGCAAGCGCGAACTCGCGCGCCTGATCGGCGTCGAGGATCGCCTGTTCGTCGAGGTGGAGGGCCACGCTCGCGTCCACGCGATCGCCGACGAAGACCTCGATCGCGAGAACGACGAGAAGACCTCGGCGGTGCATTTCGTTCGCTTCGAGCTACCACCGGCCGCGCGTGCTGCAGTGCGCGCCGGCGCGAGCGTGCGCCTGGGCTGCGACCATGCCAACTATCCGGCGCATGTGTCGATCACACCGGAAACCCTGGCCAGCCTGGCAGGCGATCTGCGCTGAATCCGGTCGGCAGGAAGAAAGGCCGGCGCATTGCCGCGCCGGTCCTTGCACGCGTCAATGCGGCAGCTCAAGCCCGAATCGCCAGCCCCTGGGCCGCGGTTGCACGAACACAGCTCGTCGATCTGCAGGCCGTCGAGGACGCGCGCCACTTCGTCCAGATTGCGGCCTGACTGCCGGCGCCGTCAGCGGCCGCCAAGGCCGAGCGCGCGCGTCCAGCTGATCTCGAGCACGCCGCTGCGCAGGTCGCCGCGAAGGGCCTTGACCGCGCCGGCACCCAGACGAATCTGCGATTCCGGCGTGACGCTCCATCCGGCCCAGGCCATCGACTGCGCGATGGCGCCGCTGCCGGTGGCCACGCCGCCGCCGCCGGCAGCACCCAGCAGCAGTTCAGCGCCGAAGCGGAACATCGAGCCGGGCGCGGTGGCCAGGCCGGCGCCGATCAGGCCCATCGAATAGGCGCCCGCGCCGCCGGCATAGGCGCTGTACGCTTGAGCGCTGAGATAGACATGGTCGTCGACGAAACGATCGAGCTTGATGCCGACCGTGTCGAGCGAGGCCACCGTGCCGTCGTTGCGCTGGGCGTGCAGCTCGTGCTGCAACGTGGCCGACCACTCGTTGCGGGTGGTGGTGCCGCTGCCGGGTGCGTCGAGTGGCGGATCGAGGTCCATCGCCAACCACACCTGGCCTGTATGCGCGCGCAACGTAGAGCCAAGACCGCGCACCTCGCCGACCTCGATGCCGCTGCGCCAGCCGCGGCCCCAGTCGACACTGGCGCCGATGGCAACCTTGCCGATGGCGCCGCCTTCGGTGGGCAGGCCGCCACCGCCGCCGAGCCCGAGCCCGCCACGCGCTTCGATCGCGACCGGCAACGTGGTCGGCATCGGCGTCCAGCGCCAGCCCACGTCGCCGAGAATTTCCATGTATCCGGCCGCGCCGCCCGACGCGGCGGCGGACGCTTCAATGCCCGTGAAAACGCCAGACGGCGAGGGCTGCCATTCGGCGCGTCCGCCGACCAAGCCGACGCGCCGAGTGTCGGACCCCCGCAGCTGGTAGGCGCCCACCGTGCCGGCGATGCGCTGGAAGCCCAAGCCGGTGGGCCCGCTCGCAGGCTGTGGCAGCCCGGCGTCTTGCGCGTCGAAATAGCGAAAGGGGCGTTCCCAGCTCAACACCAGGCCGAGCTGCGAACTGCTGATCTCGCCAGTGGGAAAGCGCACATGAGACCAACTGAGTCCGCCACGCAGCGGGCCGATGTCGTGCGTCAGCGTCGCTGCGGCACGCAACATCAATCCGCTGCCCACCGGCGCGGCCGCACCGCCGCCGCCACCGGCGAACACGCCGGCGCGCAGGTCCCATTGCCACGGCAATGCGAACCGGCGTTGCAGCTCGCCGCCACCGACGAACAGTCCACCGCGCTGGCCGCTGGCTCCCCCATAGACCGCCGGCCCTGCCCACCATTGGCTACCGAGCGGAAACAAGACAGACGCGCCCATCAATCCCATCTTCTCGTCGGCGGGCAGCTTGAGCTGCTCGTAGCCGATGCCCACATCGATGGTCGATTCATGTGTCGTGACTTCGGCTGCGAAGGCGGGCAGCCAGGCGATCGCGAGCCACAGAGCACTGCAGCGCGCGGCGGCGGCACGACGGCTGCGGATCGGCAGGGTTGGATGGCGCATGGTGAGTGCAAAGGCGATTGTGGATGCGTCGGCCAGGCCTGGCCTCTCGGGCCGGCATCATGCACGCACGGACCTGCGTCCCCTCGCTGCCGGCCAAGTCGGTCTACCGAAACCCGATGGCGACAACTGCTGCGACAACTGCCGCAGACTTCGTCGACCTGTGACAAGCAACCACCGATCTGCGCGGCGAACCCCCGCCTGGGGGAATGACGCACCGGTGTCATCGCTCAACAATGATATTCAGGGTCGATGGCGCTTCGCTTGGGATGTTCCCGCTCATCGGCCTGGCACGCAGGTGGGTGCCGGTGCGAGGGGAGCCAACCATGCCGCAGACGTTCAATGTCGGTTCGCGATCGCTGTTCGTCAGCGTCACTGCCTGGGTGTTCATCGTGCTGGGCGCTGCTGCCAGCGCGCTGGCACTGATTCAGGGGGCTGCCACCGCATCGTTGCTGCCGGGCTTTGCGCTCGGCTTGGATGCACGCCCGCTGCAAGGGCTGGCCGGCCTGCTCGCCGCCCACGTGCCGTGGGTGGCGGGTGGCACGCTGGCGTTGTCGAGCGCCACGCTGGCCGCGGCCATCGGATTGCTGTTGCGTTTGGAGTGGGCGCGGCGTGCGTTCATCGTCGTCGTGGTGTTGGCGATGGTAGCGAATCTGGCTGGCCTGTGGCTGCAGCAGGAGTTGCTGCAGGGCCTGATCGATCACACGCTGAGCCGCGCGCCGTTGCCGCGCGAAGCGGCCGGGGTGTTCGGGGGTTTTGCCGCCGCAGCGCGTGCTGCCGCCGTGACGCTGAGCGTGTTCACATGCCTGCTGCTGGCGTGGATCATCGGGCGCTTGAACACGCAATCGGTGCGGCAAGAATTCGCCTGAGACAGCGCGCCGCTGCCAGCAATTCAGGCGGCCGTCACAACGCGAGCTCCCACACCTCGCCGACCAGGTCGGCTCCAAAACTGTGGTGCGGCTCGGTGCCGACCAGCCGATAGCCGGCCTTGGCATAGATGGCGCGCGCGGCCAGCAGGATTGACTGCGTCCACAGCTTGATGCGCCGATAGCCCGCCTGGCGCGCAAAGCGCTCGCACTCGGCCACCAGCCGCGCGCCGACGCCCAGCCCGCGCGCCGAGGGTTCGACGAGCAGCAAGCGCAGCTGCGCCACGCCGCGATCAGGCTTGTCGCTCTTCTCGTCGCGCGCCTGCACGAGGAAGATGCAGCCCACGTTCTGCCCGTTGCGCTCGGCGATCCAGCAGGCCTCGCGCTTGGCGTCGAAGCGCTCGACGAATCGTCCGGCGATCGACGCCACCAGGCCTTCGAACGTGAGATCCCAGCCGTATTCGTGCGCGTAGATTGCGCCGTGGCGCGCCACCACCCAGCCGATGTCGCCGGGTTGCGGTGGGCGCAGGAGGTAAGGCGCGCGATCGTCGCGCGGCCCGCCAAGCAGGGACTCGATGGTGCCGGTGGCGTGCAGCAGACGGCGGCGGCTCGGCTCGTCCAGCGGGGCGAGCAGGGCGCCGACCTGGGCCTGTGAATGCGCGTCCATCGGCGCGAAGGCACGCCGCCCCGTCGCGGTGAGCGTGAGCACCGATTGGCGCGCATCGGCCGGCGAGCGTTGCGCACGCACGAGCCGCTTGGATTTGAGCGCAGTCAACAGCCGGCTGAGGTAGCCGGCATCGAGGTCGAGCAGGCGCGCGAGCTCGCTCGCGCTGATGCCATCGTGGTGCGCCAGCTCCCACAGCACGCGCGTTTGCGGCAGCGTGAACGGCGTGCCGTACAGGCGCTCGTCGAGCACGCCGATACGGCGTGTGTAGAAGCGATTGAACGCACGCAGTGCCGCCACGTGGGCGTCGGGTGTGGTGTTGTCGATCATGCTTGGCATTGTCAACAATATACTTGCCAAAAGCAATTATCTGCACTTGGCCGGCCCGCGAGGCGGGTCTGGCCTACACTGGGGCAACGCCCTTTTTCCGTGGCAGGAGACGCCGATGCTCGACCCGCAAGCCCGCGCATTGATCGACCTGATGACCGAGCGCGGCGTGCCGCCCACGCACACGCTGGCGCCGGCAGAGGCCAGGCGCCTGTACCGCGAGCGCCGTGCCTACGTGCAGCCAGCGGCGATCACGATGGCCGAGGTGCGCGACTTGGGCGCCAGCGGCCCGCACGGCCCGATCGGCTTGCGCCTGTATCGGCCGACCACTGCACCGTCACCAGCGCCTGCGCTCATCTACTACCACGGTGGTGGCTGGGTGATCGGCGATCTCGACACGCACGACGTGCTGTGCCGCGAGCTCGCGCACCGCGCCGGCTGCGTGGTGGTGGCGGTGGACTATCGGCTCGCACCCGAGCATCGGTTTCCGGCGGCGGTGGACGACTGCCTGGCTGCCACGCGCTGGGTGCATGCGCAGGCCGCATCGCTGGGCATCGACGCGTCGCGGCTGGCGCTGGGCGGCGACAGCGCCGGCGGCAACCTGGCCACGGTCACCGCAATCTCCCTGCGCGACAGCGGCGGCCCGCAAGCCAGGCTGCAGTTGCTGATCTACCCTGGCACCGACATGCGCGCCGTCGCGCCATCGCACACCACCAATGGCCAGGGCTACATGCTCACCAGCGATTCGATCACTTACTTCCGTGGCCACTACGTGCCCAGCGAGGCCGACTGGTCCGACTGGCGCACCTCGCCGCTGCTGCACCCCGATCTCTCCAAACTGCCGCCGGCGCTGGTGATCACCGCGGGCTTCGACCCGCTGCGCGACGAAGGCCGGCAATATGCCGACAAGCTGTCTCAAGCCGGCGTGCCCACGCAATACGTGTGCTTTGAGCGCCAGATCCACGGCTTCATCACGATGGGTCGCGTGATCGACGAGGCGAACACGGCGGTGGTGCTGGGTGCGATGGCAGTGCAAAAGGCATTGGCTTAAGCAGCTTTGCTCCTGAGAGTTTTGCCTCCGACGCCGACAGCGCTCGAGCAGCGGCGGGTGCGTCTTTGCGCGCGGATTAGAGGTTGCGATGGATACTGTATGAATGTACAGTATTCTTGTGGAGTTGTCACCCGTTCTGGTTGAGCGATCGTCCGCGTCAGCGTCGGCTGGTGCGCCGATTGCGCAGGCGATCGTTGCACCAGCGCTCGCACCCGTGCTCTGGCGCGCCCACCAACTCAGCCCGCCATCGAACGCCGTCACCGCGAGTGGCTTTGCCGCGCTCGATGCCGAGTTGCCCGGTGGCGGTTGGCCGCATCGGGTGCTGACCGAGTTGTTGTTGCCGCACCCCGGCCTCGGTGAATTGCGCCTGCTGGTGCCGGCGCTCGCGTGCATCGCGGGGGCCAATGACGGGCCTCAACCAGGCGGCCGCAGCGTGATGCTGTTCGATCCGCCGGCAGCGCTGTGCGGTCCGGCGCTGGTGCAATTCGGCGTCGACGCGCGGCAATTGCTGGTGGTCTACGGTCGCGAAGGTGCGCGCGCGGCAACGGGGCTGCGCCGCCTGTTGCCGAGTGCCGACCTGTTGTGGGCCCTCGAGCAGGCCTTGAAAAGCGGGCACGTCGGCACCGTGTTGGCGTGGCTGCCGCAGCGCCTGAAGGCCGATGCGCTGCGGCGTTTGCAACTTGCCGCGCAGTCGCACGACGGCCCGGCTTTCCTGTTTCGCGAGGTCGATGCGCGCGTCAAACCGAGCGCTGCGCCGCTGCGGTTGCTGCTGCAAGGTGCGGGCATCGATCAGCTGTCGGTGCGTGTGCTCAAGCGGCGCGGCCCGCCGCTGGCGCGGCCGCTGATGCTGGCATTGCCGCCGATCCTCAGCGAACGGCTGCGTGCGCGTGCGCGTGGCGAGCCCGTGCCGGTGATGGCCGTTGCGGCTGCCGAGCAGGCCGCGCCCACATCCGTCGTCGACTGAGATGTTGACCCCCAAGCTCACTGCGTTCGCTACCCCTCGAGGGGGCGCTCAGCCGGCTTGGGAGCGGCCCGGCGCCGACTGAGATGGAGCACGTGGCTTCATGCTGTGGATCGCCGTGCATCTGCCGCAGTTGTCGCTGGAGTCGTTCGCCGCGACGGTGGATCCCGCCTGGCAGGGCCGGCCGCTGGCGCTGATCGAAGCCCACCGCATCACGCAGGTCGACGCGCGCGCTGCGGCGCTGGGCATCCAGCCCGGCGTCAAACGCGCCACCGCGCTCGCGCTGGCGAGCGACCTGGTGCTCGGCGAGGCCGACGCAGCGCGTGATGCGTCGGCGTTGCAGGCGGTCGGCCATGCCTCGCTGGCCTTCACGCCGATGGTGTGCCTCGAGACCACCGACAGCACCGGCGTGCCGGCGCCGGTGGTGCTGCTCGAAGTGCAGGCCAGCCTGCGCTGCTTCGGCGGTTTTCGCCACCTGCTGCAGCAGCTGCGGCAGGCGCTGCAACCGCTCGGCCACCGCTGCCAGATCGCCAGCGCACCCACCGCGCTCGGCGCGGCGTTGCTCGCGCGCTGGCGCGGCGATCTCGTGCACGGCGCACACAGCACTGACTTCGCTGCGCTGCGCCACCTGCTCGACGATGCACCGGTGTGGTTGTTAGGCCCAGGCCGCGAGCATTGGGAGGCTTTGCAGGGCATGGGCCTGAAGCAGCTGTCCGATCTGCGCCACCTGCCGCGCGCGGGCCTGGCGCGGCGCTTCGGCCCTGCGCTGCTGGCCGACCTCGACCGCGCGCGCGGTGATGCGCCCGACCCGCGCGAGCCGATCGTGCCGCCGCCGAAGTTCGAGCAGCGCATCGAGCTGTTCACCCGTGCCGACAACGCCGAGCAGCTGATGGCCGGCGCGCGCGTGTTGATCGCGCGCCTGCTGGCGTGGGCACGCGCACGTCACGCGCGCGTGGCTGGCTTTGCGCTGCGCATGCATCACGAGGCACGTCGCGGCGACGCCGGCCACAGCGAGTTGGCGATCGGCCTGGCCGAACCCTCGGCCGATGCGGCGCATTTGCAATCGCTGTTGGGTGAGCGTCTGGCGCGCATGCCGCTGGCGGCACCCGCGCTGGAGTTGAGCCTGCGCTGCGAAGCGCTGGTGCACTCGGGTCCGCCCAACGCAGAGCTGTTTGCCACCCGCAGCAGCGAGCGCGAAGGCCTGACGCGGCTGGTCGAGCGGTTGCAAGCGCGTCTGGGTGCCGACGGCGTGCAGCGCCTCACGCTGCTGGCCGATCATCGCCCCGAGCGCGCCATGGCGTGGCAGCCTGCCCAAGCGGGCCCGCTGCATGCAAGCGCCAAGCCGTCTGCGGCTGCGCCGACGCGGCCGCTGTGGTTGTTGCGCGAGCCGCAGCCGTTGCCCGAGCAAGCCTCGCGGCCGTGGTTCGATGGCGCGCCGCTGCAATTGCTGGCCGGCCCCGAGCGCATCGAGTCGGGCTGGTGGGACGGCGCCTTGGCCGCGCGCGACTACTTCATCGCGCGCGCCGACGATGGCGCGCTGGTGTGGATCTTTCGGGCTCGGCTGCCGTTGGCGTCAGCACGCGACGACAGTGGCTGGTTCCTGCAAGGGCGTTTCGCGTGAGCGCAAGTCAACGACCGCTGCCATCGAACCACGCGAGCCGCACACCGAGTGTGATGAACAGGGCGCCCACGCCGCGTCCGAGCCAGCGCCCAACCGCTGGCTGCGATCCCAAGGCGCCACGCAGCCGCGCGATCAGCGCAGCGAATGCCACGTTGACCAGCGTGCCGTTGACGGCAAACACCGCGCCGAGCGCGACGAAAGCCAGAGCCTTGTCGGGCGCTGCGGCGTCGATGAATTGCGGCAAGAAGGCCAGGAAGAACAGCGCCACCTTCGGATTCAACGCATTGGTGAGAAAACCCTGTGCGAAGGAGCGCCGCCAAGTGACGGTGGGTGTGGGTCCAGCAGCTACCGTCGACGCCGAGGCACCGCTACCGCGCAGCAGCCCGATGCCCAGCCACACCAGGTAGGCTGCGCCGGCCCAGCGCAGCACCGCAAAGGCCGCGGCCGAGCTCGCAATCAATGCCGAAAGCCCGAGCGCGGCAGCCGCCACGTGCACAACACAGCCGGCGCCGACACCGAGTGCCGCCGCGGCACCGCAGCGAAACCCCTGCGCCGCGCTGCGCGCACCGATCAACGCGAGATCGGCGCCGGGCGTGATGTTCAACAGCAAGCCCGCGGCGACGAACAGCGGCAGGTCGTGCACACCGGCCAGCACCTCAAGCACCTCCCAGCGCGCCGACCAGGGCGCCCGCCGCGATCATCCACAACGGGCTGCGGTTGGTTCTCAGCATGAACACGATGGTGGCCGGCACCAGCAGCGTCGACAGCGGGTGTGCGATCAGCGGCAGCGCCAGCACCCAGCCTGTGGCCAGCAGCAAGCCGATGGTCAGCGGCGCCAGCCCGACGCTGAATGCCTGCACCGCCAAGGCATCGCGCCGCGCATGGCGCAGCCGCCCCACCATGAAGGTGATGATGCTCGACGGCACCATGATGCCGGCCATCGTGGCCAGCATGCCCAGTGGCCCTGCGACGCTCCAGCCCAGTAGTGCCACGAACAGAATGTTAGGGCCCGGCGCCGCCTGCGCAATGGCAATCGACGCATTGAATTGAAGTGCATCGATCCAGCCGTGCTCGACCACGAGATAACGCTGCATCTCGGAGGCCAAGCTGATCGCGCCCCCTATCGCCAGCAGCGAGAGCAACGCAAAGTGCCCAGCCAGCTGCAGCACGTCGAACCAGACCAGGCCGTGCAGGCCGAACCACTCGGCACTCATGGCCGGCGACGCAGCATCGACAGCCGATGCCACGCCCAAGCAAAACCCGACACGCCGAGCACCAGCACCACCCACACCAGCGGCAAGCGCAGGCCACCGATCGCCAGCGCGCTGAGGACCACGATCAGCCCGCAAGCCCACAGGCCCATCGGGTTGCGCTTGAGCGTCGGCGCCAGCTTGAGCCCGGTGGCCAGGATCAACCCCGAGGCCACCGCCCCCATGCCGCGCAAGGCACCGGCCACCTGGGGCACCGCGCTGAACTGCACGTACAGCGCAGCCAGTGCCAGCACGATCACCAGTGGCGCGGCCAGCATCGCGGCCACGGCTGTCAGCGCGCCGCGCCAGCCGAAATGGCGGTCGCCGAACATCAAACTCAGGTTGATGATATTGGGCCCGGGCAACACCTGCGACAGCGACAACATCTCGACGAATTGCTCTTTGCTCAACCAGCGCAAGCGCTCGACCAGCTCATGCTGCGCTACCGCCAGCACGCCGCCGAAGCCTTGCAGCGCGAGCCAGGTGAAGGCAACGAACAACTCAGTCTTCGAGCGCGGCGCGCGCAGCGCGGGCTCGGAGGCCACGGTCACAGGCGTATCTGGCCTTGCACTCATGCCGCGGCTTGCACGTCGCCCGGCGTGCGCTTGGGTTGCCGCGCGGCGGCCCACTGGCTCAGCGCGATGGCCACCAGCACCCACGCCAGCGCGGCCCAGGCCAGGCGCGAGAAGCCACTCACCGCGAGCATGGCGCCACCGGTGGCCGCACCGATGGCTTGGCCGACGTAGATGGCCGCCGAGTTGAGCGCCATCGACGCCGGAGCCAGCGCTGGCGCGAGCGAAGTCAGCCGCGCGTGCTGCGACGACTGTGCGGCAAAGCAACCGAACGACCACGGCACGATCGCCAGCGCCATCATCGCCACGGTGCCTGCGAACGGCCACAGCGCGAAGCTCAGTGCCATGCCCGCGAGCAGCAGCGCCACCATGCGCGGCGCACCGAGGCGATCGATGACGCGCGTGACGACCACGCTGCTGGCCAGGCCCACCGCGCCGAACACCAGGAACAGCATCGCGATCTGCGCCGGTGTGGCGCCCAGCACCTGCCGAAAATAAGGCGCCATGTACGAGAACAACGTGAACTGCGCGGCGCCAGCCAGCGCGGTGACCATCACCACCGCCATCAGCACGGGATCGGTGAACACCGAGCGCCACTGCGCGCCCGACAGCGCAGCGGGCCGCACGCCATCGGGCATCACGTGCCACACCCACGCCGCGGCCAACGCCGACATGCCGGCCACGCCGCCGAGTGCTACGCGCCAGCCGAAGGTCTCGGCCACGTAAGCGTGCAGCGGCAAGCCCAGCACCGAGGCCACCGCCCAGCCGAGAAAGACAAAGGTGATCGCATGGCCGCGCGTGTGCGGCGGCGTCATCACCGCGATGGCGGCGCCGGCCTGCGGCGTGAACACCGCGGCGCCGAGCAGCGTGACCGTGCGCACGATGGCCAGCACGGTGAAGCTGGGCGACAGCGCCGCCAGCGCATGGCCCACCGCATACCACAGCAGCCACAGCGTCAGCAGGCGACGGCGATCGCTGCCGGCCACCCAGGCCGCGAGCAGCGGCGCACACACGGCCAGCACGACGGCGCCGATGGTGATCAACTGGCCGGCGACCGCCGGGCTCACCTGCAGAGAATCGACCAGGTCGTTCATCACGCCCGACGGCGCCATCACGCCGCAGGCGATCGCGAAGTTGCCACCCAGCAAGGCCCAGCGCGTGCGGGCGACCGTGCGCGCGTCGTGTGCGTCGGTCACCGGGGCTTCCTGGGTCTCGTGCTTCGGCGCGTCGCCTCGGGGCGCAGCAGCGGGCTCACCCGCGCATCACCTTCAGCGCCTCGGGATTGACGATGTTGGTGGGCTGCTGGCGGATGAAATTGACCACGTTGTCGAACGCGGTGCCGAAGTACAGCTCGTAGCTGTCGAGCTCCACGTAGCCGATGTGCGGCGTGCACACGGCGTTCTCCAGCCGCAGCAGCGGGTGGCCTTGCAAAATGGGTTCGCTTTCGAACACGTCGACCGCGGCCATGCCGGGGTGGCAGCGGTTGAGCCCGGCGACCAACGCGCCTTCTTCGACGAGCTCGGCGCGCGAGGTGTTGACGAACAGCGAAGTCGCTTTCATGCGAGCGAGGTCGGCCGCATTGACGATGCCGCGCGTGGCGGGCACCAGCCGCAGGTGCAGCGACAGCACGTCGCTTTGTTCGAACAGTGCCTCGCGGCTTGCGGCGGCAACGCAGCCGTCGGCCACGGCCCTGGCGCGCGAGGCCTCGCTGCCCCACACGATCACCTGCATGCCGAAGGCGCGCCCATAGCCGGCCACCAGCTGGCCGATCTTGCCGTAGCCCCAGATGCCCAGCGTGCGCCCCTTGAGCACCATGCCAAGGCAAAAGTTGGGCGGCATCGAGGCCGACTTCAGACCTGACTGCTGCCAGCCGCCATGCTTGAGCGTGGCGATGTATTGCGGCAGCCGGCGCATCGCGGCCAGCACCAGCGTCCAGGTGAGTTCGGCCGCCGCCACCGGCGAACCCTGGCCCTCGGCCACCGCGATGCCCAGCCGCGTGCAGGTGTCGACGTCGATGTGCGGGCCGACGCGGCCGGTCTGCGCGATCAGCTTGAGCTTGGGCAACTTCTCGAGCAGCTGACGCGGAAAATGCGTGCGCTCTCGAATCGTCACCAGGATGTCGGCGTCGCGCAGGCGCACCGACAGCTGGCCGATGCCCTTGACCGTGTTGGTGTGCACCTTGGCGTTGTAGGGCTCGAGCTTGGGCGCGCAGCGCAGCTTGCGCACGGCGTCTTGATAGTCGTCTAGGATGATGATGTTCATGGGCGAGCGGGGCGATTGTGCCCGCTCCAGCATGCCGAACCCGCTCGCGCTAGCATCCGGTTTCATCATCATCGTGCGGTCAATCCAGGAGACTCAAGCTCATGAGCATTTCAATGTACACAGCCAGTGTGCCCGTTTTCGCCAAGACGCTCGGCAACATGCTGAGCTGGCTCGACAAGGCGAAGGCGCACGCCGAGGCGCGCAAGTTCGACCCGTCCGTGTACCTGACGCTGCGGCTGTACCCCGACATGCTGCCACTGCTCGCGCAGATTCGCATCGCCGGGGACACTGCCAAAGCCTGCGCGGCGCGGCTGGCCGGCAAGGATGCGCCGGTGTTCGAAGACAACGAGACCACGTTCGAGCAATTGAGCGAGCGCATCCGCAAGACGCTGGCCTATCTGGACACCGTGACCGCCAAAGACATCGACGGCAGCGAAGAGCGCGACATCGTGATCCCGAGGGGCAACCGCGAGCCGCGCCGCTTCAAGGGCGAGTACTACCTCAAGCACTTTGCGCTGCCGAACTTCTTCTTCCACGCCACCACGCTGTACGCGCTGCTGCGCCACAACGGCGTGGAGCTCGGCAAGACGGACTTCCTGCAAGCCGACTGAGCGCGTGAGCCAGCGCCTGCGCGCTGGCGAACGGCGCAGGAGAGGCGAGCGCATGCAGGCGCGAGCGCGGCCTGCAAGGCGACTGGAGAAGCGGAGCCAGCGCCTGCGCGCTGGCCGTTGCTTCAAAGGAGGTCAGGGCGGCTCGCCGCCCGGTGGCGTTGCGGCGTCCTAGAACGCCATCGACAGGTCGTCGTCTTCGGTTCCACCCGGCATCACGCTCTCGAGCGCACGCTGCAGTTCGGTGCGCAGTTCGGGTCCGCGCGACGACAGCGCGTCGAACACGGCGCCGCGCAGCAGCCACAGGTCGATGGCCTCGTTGGCGTGGCGCACCTGATGCTTGATCCATTGGCTGTGGCGGCTGTCCACGTGCTCCAAGACGGCCATGAAGCAGCGCTTCACGTGCACGAAGTTGCGGCGCGCGGCGATGCGCCCCGAGATGTCATCGTCGGCGCCGCTGGCCAGCCAGGCGATCACGGGAGCCGCCGTCGCAGCGGGCCTGTAGTGTCGAGGTGTGGCAGTCATCGGTGCTCGATGGTTCAAGACGCGGATGTGCTCATTGTTCAGACAGCCGCGCTCGCTGAACGCTCGAACAACACCCCTGCAGCGTTGCAGTTGGCGAGCGCCGCGAAAGTGGCGGGCAGCGACCCGCCATCTCGAGGCTTTGCACGCCGGCGTCGCAAGCGCTGGGCGATGCGCTACGCTGCACGCCGGTGGCCGGGCGCACGGCGCGTGTCTGCGCGGGCATCGACGAGGGGCGAGCGATGAAGTGGTTGCGCGGTTCGTTGTGGGTGATCGTGGCGTTGTTGCTGCTGGTCGCATTGGCCGCCGCGGTCTACACCACGCGGGCCATGCCCACGGTGGACGGCCAGCTCCAGGTGGCCGGGCTGCAGCAGCCGGTGCGCATCGAGCGCGACCCGCACGGCATTCCCACGCTGAAGGCGGGCAACCAGCACGACCTGCTGTTCGCGCTCGGCTTCGTGCACGCACAAGACCGCCTTTGGCAACTCGAGATCCATCGCCGCATCGGCGCGGGGCGCCTGGCCGAGGCATTCGGCGAGGCGGCGCTCGATTCCGACAAGTTTCTGCGTGCACTGGGCGTGCGCCGCGCGGCGGCCGCGCAGTGGGCCAACCTGAAGGCGGAATCACGCGCCGCGGTGCAGGCCTACACCGACGGCATCAACGCAGTGATCGCCACGCAACTGCACGCGCGGCCACCCGAGATGCTGATCCTCGGCGTGCAGCCGCAACCGTGGGACCCGGTGGACAGCCTGGCGTGGTCGATCATGATGGCCTACGACCTGGGCGCCAACTGGAGCACCGAGCTGTTGCGCCTGCGTCTGGCCTTGCGGTTGCCGGTGGAGCGCATCAATGAGTTGCTGCCGCCGTACCCGGGCGAAAAGCCGCTGCCCACCGCCGACTACGCGACGCTGTTCCGAGCGCTCAAGCTCGACGCGGGCACGGCCACCGCATCGTTCGACCAGGCGCTCGATCGATTGGTCGCCGCAGCGCCGCCGTCGGGGATCGAAGGCGTGGGCTCCAACAACTGGGTGGTGGCGGGCAGCCACAGCACCACCGGCTCACCGCTGCTGGCCAACGACCCGCACTTGAAACTCTCGGTGCCGGCGCTGTGGTACTTCGCGCGGCTCGAGGCGCCGGGCATCAGGGTGGCCGGTGCCACCTTGCCCGGACTGCCGTCGGTGGTGCTGGGGCAAAGCGAGCAGTTGGCCTGGGGCTTCACCAACACCGGGCCCGACGTGCAGGACCTGTATATCGAGCGCCTGCATCCGGCCGATGTCAACCAGGTGCAGACGCCCGACGGCTGGGCGCCGCTGAAGATGATCGAAGAGACGATCAAGGTGCGCGGCAAGCCCGACGTGGTGTTGAAGGTGCGCGAGTCGCGCCATGGGCCACTGATCTCCGACGCCGGCCTGGCCGACGACCTGCTCGGCAACAAGAACCGCAACGCCTATGCGATCGCGATGCGCTGGACCGCGCTCGACGCCGACGTCGACGCGGTGGGCGTGGGGCTGGCGATGAACCGCGCCACCGACGTGGCGTCGTTCATCGAAGCCGCCAAGGGCTGGGTGGCGCCGATGCAGAACATGGTGGTGGCCGATCGCGCCGGGCACATCGGCTACATCGCGCCGGGCCGCGTGCCGCTGCGCAAGCCGGACAACGATTTGAAGGGCCTGGTGCCGGCGCTCGGCTGGGACGCGCGCTACGACTGGGGCGGTTGGCTCGCTACCGAGGCGTTGCCGCAGTCGCGCGACCCCGAGCGCGGCTGGATCGCCACCGCCAACCAGCGCGTGGTGGCCGCCGATTACCCGCACTTTCTGACCAGCGAATGGGCGCCGCCGTACCGGCACCAGCGCATCGAGCAACTGCTCGGCGTGAGACCCAAGCTCTCGATCGACGACCTGGCGGCGATCCAGGCCGACATCAAGTCGCTGGCCGCGATCGAAATGCTGCCATGGCTGCAGCGCGCCAAGTCGGACCACCCGCTGGCCGCTGCGGCCAAGCGGGCGCTCGAGGGCTTCGACGGCACGATGGCCGCCGACCGCGCCGCGCCGCTGATCCTGTGGTCTTGGCAACGTCATCTGGTGCAGCAGATCTTCGCCGACGAGATGGGCCCGGTGTTCGAGCGCGCGATCGCGTCGCGCACCTTCCGCGATGCGCTGCAGGCGGTGCTCGAAAGCGACAACTCCTGGTGGTGCGATGACAAGACCACGCCGGTGGTCGAAACCTGCGCGCAGCAGATCGACACGGCGTTCAGCGCCGCGCTCGACGAATTGCAGCAGGCCCAAGGCAGCGACGTGTCGAAGTGGCAGTGGGGCCGCGCGCACCAGGCGCGCTCGGAGCATCGGCCGTTCTCGCACGTGAAGCTGCTCGCGCGCTGGTTCGAGCTGCGCACGCCGGTGGGCGGCGACACCTTCACGATCAACGTGTCGCGCGTGCTGTTCAAGCCCGATGCCGCCACCGGCGAGCTCTACCTCGACGAGCACGGCCCCAGCTTGCGTGCGCTGTACGACGTGGCCGACCCGAAGAACTCGCGCTTCATGCACAGCACGGGGCAAAGCGGTCTGCCGTGGTCGAAGTGGTACTCGACTTTTGTAGAGTCGTGGGCGAAGGTGGACTACGTGCCGCTGTGGCAAGACGAGCCGCCGATGGCCACTTTGCGGCTCGAGCCGGCGCAGTGAATGGCGCGGCCGACGCGGCGTGCTAGGGCACGCCGTTGCGGCCGTGCTGACGGAAGCCCGCCCGCTCGGTGAGCCGCTCGTAGTACGCCTCGACGGCGGGCAGCGCCGGGCGCTGCATCGGCGTCATGAACCAGCGGTGCGTCGACAGGCCGAGCACGATGTCGGCCAGCGTGAATGCGCTGCCCGCGGCGTACGCGCCGGTGCGTTGCAGCTGGTGGTCGAGCAGCGTCATGTGGCGGTTCCAGCTCGCCACGCTGGCCTCGATGGCCTTGGCGTCGGTGTAGCCGGCGCCCTTGCGCACCAGCGCCATGAAGGCGTAGCGCCACGCGGCGTTGAGCTCGGAGAGCTGCCAGTCCATCCACTTTTCCACCTGGGCACGTGGGGCGGGCTCAGCGGGCAGCAGGTCGGTGCGGCCCTCGCGCGAGGCCAGGTAGCGGCAGATCGTGTTGGACTCCCACAGCACGAGGCCGCCATCGCGGATCACTGGCACCAGCGCGTTGGGGTTCAGCGCGAGGAACTCCGGCGAGCGCAAAGGCAGCTCGGCGGTGCCCCAGGGCTCGTGCTGATGCGTCAGCTCGAGTTCTGCGCACAGCCACAGCACCTTGCGCACGTTGATCGAGTTGGGGCGGCCAAGAATTTGCAGCATGGTGCCGATTCTGGCAGGCCAAGGCCGTGCGCTTCAGACGCTGCCGTACAAGACCTTGCGTTGCGCGGTATACGTCCACCACGGCGCGGGCGCCGCACCGCGCATGAAATCGGTGATGGCCATGAAGGTGTCGAGCACGCACGGGTCCTGCCGCTTGCCGGTGTGTGCGCACAACGATTGGTAGAGCACGAATGGGTCGCGATGGCCCAGCTCGCGCGGGTGGGCCACGCCGATGGCGCGCAAGTCGGCCGCCATGGCGGGGCCCACGTTGGGCAACTGCTCGAAGGCTTCGCACTCGCTCGGGCGGGTGGCCTTGCGCGGCTTGACGCGCGGGCCGAAGTGCATGGCCGGGCTCATCGACGGCGCGTCGGGTGGCGCGTGCTCGACGGCGGCGGCGCGATCGAGCGGGCTCACATCAGCATCGTGTTGCGGACCAGGCCGACAGCCACGCCCTCGAGCTCGAAATCGACGTCGCCGAACGGCACGACGATGGTCTTGAAATCAGGGTTCTCGGCGATCAGCTCGATCGTGCTGCGCGTGCGCCGGAAGCGCTTGACGGTGACATCGTCGCCCAACCGGGCCACCACGATCTGGCCGTTTTTTGCCTCGCGCGTTTTTTGCACCGCGAGCAAATCGCCATCGAGGATGCCGGCGTCGCGCATGCTCATGCCGCGCACCTTGAGCAGGTAATCGGGCCGGCGCGGGAACATGCTGGCCTCGACGAGATAGGTCTGGTCGATGTGCTCCTGCGCCAGGATGGGGCTGCCGGCGGCGACGCGTCCCACCAACGGCAGTGCTAGCTGCGCCAGGCTCGGCAACGGCAAGGAGAATTGTTTGCCCCGAATCTGATTGAGCGCGCGTAGAGTCTCGGGACGCAGGCGAATGCCGCGCGAGGTGCCGCCGACCAGCTCGATGACGCCTTTGCGCGCGAGCGCCTGCAAGTGTTCTTCGGCCGCGTTGGGCGAACGAAAGCCCAGCTCGGCTGCGATCTCGGCGCGGGTGGGGGGCGCGCCACTGCGCTCGATGGTGCTTTGCACCAGGTCGAGGATCTGTTGCTGTCGGGCGGTGAGCTTGGGGCTTTCTTCCACGGCGGTGCCTGTTGATGCATCCAGTGGCTGTATTTTTATCCAGATGAGACAAAAATGCAAAGCATTGTTGTGATCCTCGGTACCGGTGGGACGATTGCGGGGCTGGCGCCCGAGGGCAAGAGCGATCTGGCCTACCAGGCGGCGCAGCTCAGCGTCGAGGCGCTGGTGCAGGCGGTGCCGGAGCTGGCGGACGCCTCGCTCGAAACCGAGCAGGTGGCGCAGGTCGATAGCAAGGACATGACCCACGCCATCTGGCAGACGCTGAGCCAGCGCGTTCAGCACCACCTGCAGCGTGACGAGGTGGCCGGCGTCGTGATCACGCACGGCACCGACACGATGGAAGAAACCGCCTATATGCTGCACCGCGTGCTGGCGCCCAGGAAGCCCGTGGTGCTCACCGGCGCCATGCGTCCGGCGACTTCGCGCCAGGCCGATGGGCCCGACAACCTGGTGCATGCGGTGGCGGTGGCGCAGGAGCCCGGCGCGCACGGCGTGCTGGTGGCGATGGCCGGCACCGTGCACGGCGCGGCCGACGTGCGCAAGGCGCATCCGCACAAGCTCGATGCCTTCAGCTCGGGCGACGTGGGGCCGCTGGCGCGGTTCGAAGAGGGGCGGCTGCGGCGGCTGCGCGCGTGGCCGGCGGGCGAGGGCTTGGGCGCGGCGGTGATCGATGGCGATCCCGCCAGTTGGCCCGCGGTGGAGATCGTCACCAGCCACGCGGGGTCGAGCGGCGCACTGGTCGACGCGCTGGCGCGCGGGGGTGCCAAAGGCATCGTGATCGCCGCCACCGGCAACGGCACCGTGCACGAGGCCATCGAGCGGGCGCTGCACGACGCCGCATGGGCGGGCATGGTGGTGGTGCGCGCCACGCGGTGCGGCGATGGCGCGATTCTCGACGCCGACAACGGGAAGGGCGCCTGGCCTGCAGCGGGGGCGTTGACGCCGGCCAAGGCGAGGGTGGAGTTGATGTTGAGGCTGATGGCGGCGACGGCACGCTCAGGTGCCTAACGTCAAATCAGAGCGTGCCACTCCGCTGCCGCTGGTGCAGGCGTACGACAACAGCCGGCGTCCCTGGAGGCGGTGAGTGAGCCTGCGAGTGTCGATCGTGGGTGGCGGCATCGGCGGCATTGCCGCCGCACTGTTTCTACGGGATGCCGGCATCGAGGCGACGGTCTACGAGCAGGCGTCAGAGTTGCGCGAGGTGGGCGCGGGGATCGTCGTGCCGCCCAACATGGTGCGGCCGTTGGCCCGTCTCGGATTGGCCGACAAGCTGCAGGCGTTCGCGATCCGGCTCGAAGCCGCTTGGGAGTTTCGCCGCTGGCACGACGGCCGGGTGTTGTTCGTGCAGCCGATGGGTGAGCTGTGCGAGCGCCTTTACGGCGCGGCCTGCTACGTGGCCCACCGCGCCGACCTGCTGGCCCTGCTCGAACAGGCGCTTGCCTCGACGCAGCTGCGCATGGACCACCGTTGCATCGGTGTCAGTCAGTCGGAAGACGAAGCGCAGCTCACGTTTGTGAGCCGGGCCGGCCGCCAGACGACGGTGGCGTCGGATGTGGTGATCGGCGCGGACGGCATCCACTCGACGATCAGGGACGCGATCGTCCCGAAGATCGACGCACGCTTCTCCGGGCTGTGCGCTTTCCGATGTCTGGTGCCGGCCGAGAAGGCGCCCGGCATGGCTCTGCGTCCGGTGCAAACGCTGTGGCTCGGCCCGGGCCGCCACTTCGTTCACTACCCGATCTGCGGTGGGCGGCTGGTCAACATCGTCGCCATCGTGCCGGCGGGCGACTGGCGCACCGAGTCATGGACGGCCGAGGGTCAGATCGCCGACATGGTCAAGGAGTTCGTGGGCTGGGACAGTCGCGTGCACGAGTTGATCGCCTCGGCCACCGAGACCAAGCGCTGGGCCTTGTACGACCGCCAACCGCTCGAACAGTGGACCGAGCGCCGGGTCACGCTGCTCGGTGATGCCGCGCATGCCATGCTGCCGTTCTTCGCACAGGGCGCGGCGCAAGCAACCGAAGACGCAGTGGCGCTCGCGGCGTGCCTGCGCAACGCGAGCGAGGGTTCGGTGCCGCAAGCATTGCGGCGCTACGAAGAGATCCGTCGGCCGCGAGCCAGCCAGGTGCAACTGATGAGTCGCGGCCGGGAGGTGCGCAACCACCTGCCCGATGGCCCCGAGCAACGACAGCGCGACGCCGAATTCGCAACCGGCGACCCGCTTCGTCAGAGCGCATGGCTTTACGGGTACGATTTGGATGTCAATTTGACCTCGCGCGATGGGCCGAATTGAACTTCCGCCTAATTGGCTTGACGCCGCAACCCAGATGCTTGGATCAGCAATGAGCAACGCGACCTTGCGAATCCAAGCTGGGAAGATCGATGACGCATACGCCGCCTAATTTGGTTCCACGCGTTCCGTCCATCCTACGTTGGGCGTCGCAAACCTAATGCAACCTTCGGAGGCACCTCGCAAGGAGATCGGCCGGGCCCGCGAAGCCGTTATTGCCATGCGCACCTCACAGTCGCTCGTCGACTTTGATGAGCACTGGAAGCAGTTCTTGCATCGGATCGAGCGAGTCTGGAACAAGATACAAGCGCACTTTGGTCGCAGTCCAAAATGGGGAAACTGGGTAGCCCGTTTCGAGAAGGAACGCCGCCAAGATCCACTACTCAGCTATCTGTGCAACGCGCGCGGTGCAGAGGAACACACAACTGCCGAGGTTACTGGACGCGAGCCGGCCGGGGTTGGAATCGCTCTCGCGGACGGTGTTGGCGTGCAACCCGATGGTTCCGTACACATAGAGGATCTCACTATTAGCACTACAGCGGGTCGCATCGAAGTGCAGTCCGCTCAGCCTCTCAAGATCACTTTCCATCCCGAGCGCGTACGCATGGAACCAGTCACGAATCGCGGGCGTCTCTATCCGATGCCAACCGCACACCTAGGTAGTCACATCGATCCGAATGATTTGCCCGCTGTCGCCGAACTCGCGCTCAAATACTACGAGTCAGTGCTTTCGCAAGCAGAAGCTTTCTTCGTGAGGTGATGGCGACGCCTAACCCCTTCGCTGCAGCCGACCTGCTACGGCTGGCTTCGCCAGCCTACGCAGGCGGCTGAGGTCAATCGTTAGGCGGCACAGGGCACGCAGCAACAGAGGACACCATGGCGCATCGACGCACGCAGACCTCCCAGTCTCCAGGCGGGCCAGCTATGTCACCAGAATTGACTCCTCATCGCGGGCCTTTGGTGTAACGACCAATCAAGGTCTACACGTGGACAAGCGGAATCTTGGTAGCGTTAGCTTCCTGATCTGCCTTGGGCTTCTCTGCTCCTGCGGAGGCGGGAGTGATCTGCCCCAAACCATAGACGGCACATGGAATGCGACGGGCCAGGTCGTTGGTAGCTCGACAACACTCACGCTGAAGGAGCAGGACTCGCAGGTGGTCGGTGCTGGCACCTATCGCATCGAAGCTGGCGCGTCGGGAGTGCTCGCTGTCGCAGGAGCTCACAGTGGTGTCGCGGTGACGCTGGAATTCGCATACGACAACGGCACCAAGGCCACCTATGCCGCAGTGCTGACAGATGCCACGCACATGAAAGGCGCGCTGACCTCTCAGGGCAATGTCATCTCAACAGTGGAGTTTGCGCGCCAATAGCTCAGACCACGGTCAGCGCCACGTCGATATTCCCCCGCGTCGCATTCGAATACGGGCACACCTCGTGCGCCGCTTTCACCAGCGCCTCGGTGGCGGCCTTGTCCATGCCCGGCACGGTGACCGCCATCGCCACCGCGATGCCGAAGGCGCCCGGCTTGCCGGCCATCGGGCCGATCGAGACGTCGGACTTGATGCTCACGTTGGCGGGCAGGCTGATCTTCTGGCGCGCCGCCACCGCCTTCATCGCACCGATGAAGCAGGCCGAGTAGCCCGAGGCGAACAGTTGCTCGGGGTTGGTGCCGGGGCCGTCGTCGCCGCCGAGCGCCTTGGGTGTGGACAGTTGCAGCTTGATCTTGCCGTCAGACGATTCGGTGGTGCCGGTGCGGCCGCCGGTGGAAGTGGCGTGTGCGGTGTAAAGGGCTTTTTCGATGGCCATGATGGAGAGGCTCCGGTTCGTGGATGGGATGCGCGCAACGCCGTCAGGCTGCGCGCGGTGGCTTCGGTAATCTGGCTGCAAGTGTGCACACAAGCGATAAGGCCATTGGCGTCATGGCCACTTCTCTCAGCCGCCCGCGCTGAGCGACTCGATCTGCGCGTGCAACTCCAGCCAGCGCTCTTCGAGCATTGCGGTCTCGGCGGCGATGTGGTTGAGCCTGCGGCCGGTCTCGGCGATGTCGCTGCCGGTCATCGAGCCTGCTGCCAGGGCACCCTCGAGCCCGGCCTTTTCGGCGCCGAGCTTTTCCAGCCTGCCGTCGATCTGCTGCACCTCCATGCGCAGCGGCCGCGTGCGGTTGGCCAGCTGCGCGCGCGACTGCGCCTGCTGCTTGCGCTCGTCGCGACGCTTGCCGGAGGCAGGCGAAGGCGCGGCAGCCGTCGGCACTGTGGCGCGCGCGGGTGGCGCGGCGGGTGCGGCCACTGCAGGTTCGCGGCCCGGCCGCGCCGGCGGCTCGCTGCCGCGCGCCCGCGCGCGCGACACCTCGAGCAGCCAGCGCTGGTATTCGTCGAGGTCGGCGTCGAGCTCTTCCACGCCGCCGTCGACCACCAGCCAGAACTCGTCGCACACCTCGCGCAGCAGCGCGCGGTCGTGGCTCACCAGCATCACGCTGCCGTCGAACTCGTTGAGCGCCATCGACAGCGCCTCGCGCGTGGTGAGATCGAGGTGGTTGGTCGGCTCGTCGAGCAGCAGCAGGTTGGGCCGCTGCCACACGATGGTGGCCAGCACCAGCCGCGCGCGTTCGCCGCCCGAGAGCGTGCCCACGCGCTGGTGCACCATCTCGCCTGAAAACGAGAACTGGCCGAGGAAATTGCGCAGGTCTTGTTCGCGCGCCTCGGCGCCCCCTTGTTGTTGTGCGTTCATGCGCGACAAGCGCGTCATCATCTGCAGCGGCGTGTCGTCTTCGTTGAGCAGATCCATCTCCTGCTGCGCGAAGTAGCCGATCACCAGGCCCTTGCCCACGCTCATGCTGCCCGACAGTGGCTGCAGCGCGCCGGTGATCGTCTTCACCAGCGTCGACTTGCCCTGGCCGTTCGCCCCCAACACGCCGATGCGCTGGCCCGCCATCACGCTGCGCGTGACCTTGCGCAGAATGATGGACTGCGGTCCATAGCCACACGCCACATCGCGCAGGTTCAACATCGGGTTGGGCAGGCTCGCGGGCTCGCGAAACTCGAACTGGAAGTCGCTTGCGGTGAGCACCGGGGCCAGGCGCTCCATGCGGTCGAGCGCCTTGACTCGGCTTTGCGCCTGGCGCGCCTTGGTGGCCTTGGCCTTGAAGCGCTCGATGAAGCGCGTGAGGTGCGCGATCTTCTCCTGCTGGCGCGAGTACGCCGCCTGCGCCTGCGACATGCGCTCGGCGCGGGCTTCTTCGAACGCGCTGTAGTTGCCGGTGTAGCGGTCCACGCGCGACGCGTCCACGTGCAGCGTAACGCGCGTGATCGCATCGAGAAACTCGCGGTCGTGGCTGATCACGATCATCGTGCCGGCATAGCGCGTGAGCCAGCTCTCCAG
>JBIODO010000009.1:0-25703 GCA_044445225.1 Burkholderiales bacterium | reverse complement strand
GAGCGCGCCGACCGACAGCACAAACGGCGTGGCGATGGCCGGCACCGGACGGCCCGGTCCCTGCGCCGATGCGGCCCGCACGTACAGCGGGATGCAACGCAGGAAGCGGAAGTCGTCGCCGAACTCGGCGACGAACGCGGCACGCGACGCCTGGCTGACGAACACGATGCCCGGCCGTGCCGCGCCGAGCTTGGCATAGGCCCGCCGATACTGCTCGACGACCGGCGGCGGATACAGCTCGGCCAGCGTGATCGGGCCGATGTCGTGGCACAGCACGATGTCGCTGGGCTGCAGGCGTGCGCGCATCACGTACAGCGGATCGAGGTACAGGCGCAGCACGCGCGGCCGCTCGGGCCAGGCGCCGATGCGGCGGTCGCCGAGCCACGCCATCTCCTTGAGCATCAGCCGGCCGAGCACCTTGCGCAGCATCGGCGCCGGCAACGCCGCGCCGAAGCGGCGCCAGCGGCGCACCAGCGAGCCAGCGCCGAAGCGCTCGACCAGGTCCTTGGCGATGTAGTGCGCACCGGTCCTGTTGATCAGCGACAGCGAGTCGTCGATCAGCAGCGAGCGTGCCGCCGGGTGGCCGTCGAACAGCGCGAGGGTGTTCATCGCACGCCGCGCAACCGCCGCCACGCGGCTTTCAGATGCTCGACGCCGCGGCCGCCGGCGGCCAGCAGCGCGAAGGCGGGACGCGACCGCGCGGCGCGCAGGCGCGCCGCATGGTCTTGCATCGCATGCACCGTGTCGGGACGGGCCGACGGCAGCGCATCGAGGGCCATCGCGATCTGCGTGGCGTCTGCAGCCCATGACAGGCGGCCGTCGAACACCAGGGCCCGCAGCATCGCAGCGGGCCGGATCGTGAAGGGGCAGACATCGAGCATTGGCGCGAGGGGCGGCAACGCGAGGCGCGGCTGCAGGGTCCAGGCATGCAGGACCTCGCCCTCGGCGACGCTGCGCACGAACTCGCAGGGCACGCCGATCGACGCGGCGAAGTCGCGCCACTTGAACTCGACGTCAAGGTGGCCGTTGTCCCAGAACGCGAAGCGGCGCTCGTAGGCGCAGGCCACGATGGCACCGTGCAGGGATGCGGTCAGCACGAACTGCGCGCCGGCGATGCGGTCGAGCATGCGACGCAGGGCTGCCTCGCTGGCCTGCACCTGCGGGCGCAGCACGAGGTCGGCGCCGCTGAGTGCGAGCAGTTCGGCATCGCTGCGCGCGTCCTGGATGTGCGGGATGCACACCGTCCGCCCCACGGTGTCCGGCGTCAGCGCCGGGTGATGCATCAGCGGGGCCAGCAAGCCGGGATCGCCGAGCACGGTGTCGGCCGGCAGGCCGAGCGCATCGCGCGTCAGTGGCCCGCGGGTGCCGAAGAATCGGCACAGCGAACGTGTGTGCGCATCGAGCGGCTTGTCGTCGCGCTTGCCGCAGCCCCAGAACGCCACGCAGCCGCGCTCGATGCCGACGTTGCGACGCAGGTCTCGGCGGATCCACTCCGGCTCGATCACGCTGCCGATCACGCGGTACACGTCGGCGTCGATGCGCGGGTGCAGGAAGAACGTCTTGGCCAGCAGCTCCGGCAGGTAGTCGCCGAAGTTCTGCCGCGGCGCGCCTTTGACGAAGTAGCGAATGCGCGCGTCGTGCTCGCGAAAGCCGGTGGCGGTGAGGGCGGTGGTTGTGTTCATCGGAGGTGTTGAATGCGACGAGGATCGAGGCGGCCGAGCAGCAGGTCGCCGAAGGCGATGAGGTTGCCGCGCAGGCGGCCGCGACGATCGACCCAGGGCTCGGGGTGGGCGACGCGCAGCAGGTTCTTTGCCACGTTGCGGCTCACGTGGCGCAGCGAATAGGTCGCCGACAGCGACCCCTTGCGCAGCAGGTACAGCGGGTTTGCCACCTGCGAGTAGCCGACGCGCAGCCCGGACGTGCGGCCGTGCTTGATCGCCAGGTGCACGCCGAGAAGCGACGAGCAGTTCACGATGCGGCCGTGCCCGGCCATGCGGCGGCTGAAGTCGATGTCCTCGAGCCAGCCGTATAGCGGCAGGTTGGCGTCGAAGCGCACGCCGTGCGCCAGCGCCGGCGCGATCCGCAGCGCCATGTTGCAGCCGTAGCCGCCGTAGGTCGGCTTGATCGCCAATGGCCGCTGCGACCGTTGCGACTGCGCGAGGATCTGGATCGCCAGCTGGTGCGAGATGCCAGGGCCGGTGGCGCCGTCGCACAGCGGGTGGTTGGTCGCGATGACGATGTCCGGCTGCGTGGTGAACAGTGCATCGACCTGGCGCACGTAGTCGGGCGCCGGGTAGAAGTCGTCGTCCAGGAAGACGAGCACGTCGATGTCGGCGCACGACTCGAGGATGCGGTTGCGCTGCAGCGTCAGCCCGCGCGGCCCTGGCAGCACGTCGATCGGGCAGGCGACGGGCGGCGCGGTTGCGGGGTCGTAGTCCTCCGCGCCGGCTGGGCAGACGATGATGCGCTGCGGCTGGGTGTCCTGCCGCGCGAGCTGCGCCAGCGTCAACGGCATCTGCGCCCGGCGGCCGGACGTCGCGATGCCGATGGCCACTCGCAGCGGTTGCATCAGGCGCCCCTCCAGATTCTGGCGATGAGCTGCATGCGCTGCAGCAGTGCGGCCAGCACAAGGCTCAGTCCGACCTGGCCGATCACGCGGGCCCAGGCGACGCCAGCTCCGCCGTGCAGCTGCGCCAGCGCGATGATCAGCAACAGCGTCAGCACCGCCGCCAGTGCGGACACGCGCGACACCAGCGCATCGTGCCGCAACGGGATCAGCACGTAGCTGGTGATGACCTGGCTCAGCGCGGCGAACGGGAACAGCAGCCCCAGCGTGCACAGCATCGGCACGCTCGGTGCGAAGTCCGGGCCGAGGATCAGCGGCACCGCGGTGCTGGCCAGGCTGAGCGTGCCGATCAGCAGCACCACGCCGAAGGCCGTCATCGCGACCAGCGCGCCTCGCATCAGGCGCAACGCGTCCATTTCGCTTTCCTTGGCGCTGATCTGGCGCGCCACCGTGCCCACCAGTACGTGGTTGGCCGGTTGCATCAGGCTGAGCCCGACCGCAGCGAGCCGCTCGGCAGCACCGTACCAGCCGACCTGCGCGGCGCCGGTGAACAGGCTCAGCAGGTAGGTCGACGAGCTGGCCATCATCATCGTGAAGCCCTTGTAGGCGAACAGCGCACTGGCGTCGTGCACCAGCCGGCGGCCGCCGTGCCAGCGGATCGCACCGCGATCGATGCCGTGCAGCGCGATGGCGTAGGCGGCCAGCGTGCACACGAGGTTCGAGCCGAGCAGGATCGCCAGCGCCACCGGACTGTCGCCGGGGCCGTGCACGAGCAGCAGGATCAGCGGCAGGTTGATCGCGAAGCCGGCCGCTTCCAGCATCACCGAAGTGCGAAAGCGCAGCGTGCCCTGGAAGAACCAGCCGAGGTTGAACGCCGCCAGCAGGCCGTTGGCCGTCGCCAGCGCACCGAGCACCGGGTTCTCGTGCAGCAACGGCGACAGCAGCGTGCCGCCGACGCCCACCGCCAACCCCGGCAACGCCATCCACAAGCGACCCATCACGTGGCGGCCGAACAGATCGGCCAATGCGGCGCGGCCTCGGCAGGCGGCGGCGTCGCGCGCGCCGACCACCGGGAAGCCGTACTCGCCGAGCATCCAGACCACCTGGTACAGCGACATCGCCGCCAGCAGCCGGCCGTACTCCTCGGCGCCGAGCACGCGCCCGTAGTACGGGATCAGCACCAGCAGGTACGCGTAGCGCAGCGCATAGCCTGCGTAGACGAAGGCCAGCGCCCGCCGGGTCGAGATCGGCGCGCTGTCGGGGAGCGCGTCGCGCGTCGCGGCCGGGGTGACGGCCAGGGCCTCGCTGCTCACGGCCACCGGCGTGCTCATTGGGGCACCCTTGGCGCTGCGCGCCGCCTGGCCCACAGAGGGGCCAGGCCTTCGCCAGGCGCAGCCCGTCCGCAGGGACGGTCTGCGTCCGGGCTCAGTCCTGCCAGGCGGGAATGAGCCCCTACGGGCGGCCGGGCGGGGCTCATGTCTGCACCACCTCGCGGATCGCGGCCAGGTGGCGTTCGGCCGCGGCCTGCCACGAATAGCGCGCGAGCCGTCGCCGCCCCGCCTCGCGCAGGCGCTGGCGTTGCGTCTCGTCGGCGAGCAGCGTGCGCAACCGCTCGGCCAATTCGTCACCACGGGTCGGGTCGAAGTACGCGGCGGCGTCGGCGCAGACCTCGCGCACCGCCGGCACCGCCGACGCGATCACCGGGCAGCCGCAGGCCATGGCCTCCAGCGGCGGGATGCCGAAACCCTCGTACAGCGACGGAAAGACGAAGCAGGCCGCGTGCTGGTACAGCGCCTTGAGCTCGGCGTCCGACACGTAGCCCACACAGCACAGGGTGGCTGCCGCGACGCTGACCTGGCGGAACACCGACGCGTCGGCCGCGCCCGCGATGACGCAGCAAGGCGCCTGCGCACCGAGCGTGTCGAGCGCCGCGGCGATCACCGCGAAGTTCTTCGCCGGCGTCGGACTGCTGACCGCGAGCACGAAACGCCGATCGCGCAGACCGTGGCGGTCGAGGATGGCGTCGTCGGCGGCGACGCGCAGCAGGTGCTGCCAGCCTTCGCAGGTGACGCGCACGCGCTCGCGGGGCGCGCGGAAGCACTCGACGGCCTCGGCCGCGCTGAACTGCGAGACCGTCATCGTGCGCGGCGCGCGCGCCGCGATGCGACGCACCAGGCTGCGGTAGCCGTGAGCGAAGGCGGCGCTGAAGCTGTGCGGCCAGCGCACGACCGCAGCGTCGTGCACGGTCACGATCTGCCGCCGCGTGAACCACGGCCCGGTGAAGCCGAAGCTGACCAGCAGCCCGGCACGCGCGCGCCAGGCCAGCTCGATCTGCTCCCACCAGTGGCCCTGCAGCCGGCCGAGGGTCTCAACCACGATGTGGCGCAACGACGGCGCCGCGGTCCCGCGTGGCACCACGACGGTCCAGCGCAACCCCGCGCCGGCACCGCCGGCCAGCAGATCGTCCAGCGCGAGCAGCGTCTCGCGCGCGTAGCGCTGCACCCCGGTGATCCGCTGTCGGAGAAAGCGCCCGTTGATCAGCACTTCGGGCTCACGCCTGGCCATGCAGGACTCCGTGACGGCCGGCGTATCGTGCGAGCGCGGGCGTCGCCGCAGCCGCAGCGAAGGCATAGAACGACAGCCCGAGGTCGAACACGACCGCCGACACGGTTGCCGCAATCACCGCGGCGAGCGTGGCGTGCTGCGCCGCGCGCTGCACCGCGCAGGCCCGCGTGTCTGCGGTGGTCAGCGCGTCGGGCGGGCCGGGCGCGAACAGTACACATCCCAGGAACAGCAGGAACAGCGTGGCGCCGGCGACGCCAACGTTGGACAGCAGCACGAGCACGAAGCTCGAGGCGCGCGCACTGCCCAGGCCCACGCCGAGTCCGCGCGAGTCGAGGAAGTTGGTCCAGGCCTGCTGGTTCCACGAGGTGCGCTCCAGGCCCGACAGGCTGTCGAGCTTGCGCGCGACGGTGACGCCGAAGAATTCCGTCAGCCGGTCTGCCAACTCCGGGTGCAGCAGCAGCAGCACGCAGGCCGTGACCGCGGCACCCCACAGCAGCCAGACCCCTTTGCCGAGGCGCGTCGGCTCGTGGCGGGTCAGCGCTCGCCACGCGCCGACCAGCCAGACCAGCGCGATGTAGGTGGCCAGCGTTGCGTAGGCGGTCGACGAGGTCGACAGCAGCAGCACTGCGAAGGTCGCCAGTGCCAGCAACCCGCTGGCCCAGGTGCGCACGCGCTCGCGCCACAGCGTCAGGGTGAAAGCGAACAGCGGGACCGTGAACGCGGCGAAGCCGGAGCTCTCGGCAAAGGTGCCGGAGATGCGCTGCAGCCCGCCGACGTCACCGCCGACCAAGATGGCGTAGCCGGCATTGCGCACCGACGCCAGCAAGCTGGGGATCGGCAGGTGCAACTCGGCCAGGTTGAGCAGCGCGGCGGCCACGTTCAGCGCGGCCAGCAGCAGCACCGCATCGCCGAACGCGGCCAGGCGGCCGGCCGGCCGCAGCAGGGCGGCGACGGCTGCGAACGTGAGCAGCGCCGCGACGGCGTAGGCCGACTGCGTCAGGTTGGTCGACAGCGGCTGCAATGGCAGCAGCCGCACGCCGCTCATCGCGCCGCGGTCGGTGCCGTACAGCAGCGTCTGTCCGTCGAGGAAGCGCGGCACGAAGTACGCACTCAGCACACCCCAGGTGACGAGCATCAGCAGCCAGAAGCCCGCCTGAGGGAACAGCAGCGGTTGCACGCAGCGCTCCGGCCCCTGCTCGCGCAACGCGCGCCAGACGATGAACGGCAACAGCAGGATGGCCGGCGTGATTGGCGCACCGCCCAAGGCGGGCAACTCGATGGCTGCGCTGGCGCCGAACAGGCAGCACAGCAACAGCGCCAGCGGCATGCGGCGAGCCGGCGTGACGAGCGCCAGCAACAGCACCAGCGCCGCGAACGGTGTCGGCATCATCGCGGCACTCAGCCCAGTCCGAGCGCGCGGCTCAAGCCGGCGCGTCGCGCGGCGTCGCGCACCAGGCAGGGCCCCGCAATGCCTGCCGCGCAGGCGAGCGCGAAGAGGGTGGCCGGCTGATCGATGCCGAGCCCCTGGTGCAGCACGATGCGCGCGCCGGCCGCGAACAGCACGTGCAGCACGAAGATCGCCATCGACGCGCGCCCGAGCGCCGCCCAGACGCCGCTGACCTGGGGCTGTGCTGCGAGCGCAATCACGGCCACGGTGCCTGCCAAGGCGGCGGGCAACGCGGCCATGCTCCAGTGGCTCAGCCCGGCGAGGTAGACGGGCAGCGCGCAGGCCAGCCAGGTCGCCGCGGCAGCCATCGGCACGGCCCCGTCCGGACGACGCAGCGCGAAGCGCTCGAGCAGCCGCGGGCCCAGCGCGACGCCGGCTGCGTAGAAGATGCCGAAGCGGGCCGGCAGGCCGATCAGGTACGGCAGCTCGACCCATCCGAGCAGCACGCGCGCACCGAGCAGCAACACGAGGAAGGGCAGCACACCGATGCGCGGCAACAACGCCGCGCCGAGCAGATGCAACACCAGCAGCGCCTGCAGGAACCAGAACTGCGACGTTGGCTGCCATAACAAGCTGACGGCGCGCGCGCCATCGAGGGTGCTCGGCGTGTTGACGAAGGCACCGAACGCGTCGATGACGGCGAGCTGCACCAGACTCCACAACAGGTAGGGCCACGCGATGCGGATCCACGCGCTGCGCACGAACGCGCCGGCGTCCGCGGCCAATCGTGGCGCGACGAACAGGCCGGCCAGCAGGAAGAACAGCGGCATGTGGAAGGTGTAGATCGCGAAGTACGCTGCTGGCCAGCCACCGAGGGGATCCGCCAGGTGTGCGGCCATCAGGCCGTCGATCACGTGGCCGATGACGACCAGCACGATGCCGATGCCTTTGGCGGCATCGACCCAGTCGGCCCGCGAGGCGCAGGCGCTGGCTACGAGCGCGGCGGCGGGCTCACGCAGCGGCTGCGAGACGGGCATCGAGTTCGACATCGGAGAGCGCGAGATCGAGGTAGATCGGAGCGGGGCCGATGGCGACGGCCGGTGTCGGTCCGTCCTGGATTGCCACTGGCTTTCCGAGGGCGTCGACGCCGAGCCCCGTGGCCCCACCGGTCCACGGCAAGCGACGTGCCTGGCCGTCGGCGCTCCACACTGCGAGCCGGCGGCCGCTCGGCGCCTCGAAGACGAAGGCCTGCAGCCCGGTTGTCGGCGTCGCGGCACCGGCGGCCTGGCGCTGCAACGTATGGTCGCCGAGCTGCGAGGCGAGCGTGCGCAACGCGTGGTAACTGTCGCGCCGACTGCCGTCGTTGCGGGTGAGCCCCATCGGGCCGTCGACGGTGTCTTGCGCGGAGAACCAGCACAGCACCTCGACGCCCGCCGCCGCCGCGACGACGAAGGCGCGCGGCAGGTACGCCACCAGCGTCGGCTCGGGCACCGCGTGCGCAACGCTGCCGCCGCCGGCGGCCCATCCCCACTCGGTGATCCAGATCGCCGGCGTGCAGTCGAGCCGGTCGCGCCCCTGCTCGCGTAGACGTCGCACCGCCGAGCCGAACGAGCGGTCCGCATCGACGACGCTGAACGGGCGCGTCCAATCGGTGTCGTGTGCCACCGCTGCGCGCTCCGGAGGCCCCGGTGTATAGGGGTGCACGGCGAAGCCATCAAGCGCGCGTGGCAAACCGGCCTGCAGGTACCAGTAGTGCACGACCCACAGGTCGTCGTCGGTGAGCAGCTTGATCGAGGGATCGAAGCCCTTCACCGTGCGCACCGCGGCGTCGACCATGCGCACGTAGTGATCGACCCAGGGCGATGGCGCGTGCCCGTTCCAGGCGCCGCCCAGCGCTTTTGCGAAGCCGGAGTTGTGCGGCTCGTTGCCGATCTCGAGCACGAACCGCACGCCGGCCGCACGAAGCTGTTGTGCCACGTGCAACGCGAAGCCGCCGAAGGCCTGCGGGTCGTACGGCGCGGCAGCACCGCCGGGGTATGCGCGCGGATTGCCCAGCGTCAGCAGGGCGACCAACCCGATGTCGTGCCGCTTGTAGAACTCGAGCTGCCGCGCAAAGGCGGGGTCGAAGCCCGCGTAGCGGCCGGGCGACGGTTCGATGACGGGCCAGTGAACGGCATCGCGGACCCAGCGCACGCGCAGCTCGAGCAGCGAGTCGAGTTCGCGCATCGGCTGCCCTTGCGAGAACTTCACGCCCAGGCCGATCATGTCGCCCAACGGTCGCCGCGTCAGCTGCGGGCAGGCGGCCGGCCGCGCACCGCTCGCCAGCAAGGCTGCGCACGGGGCCGCCAGCAGGGCGCGGCGCGAGAAGCTGACCTGGGTTGGCTGCTGCATGCCGGATCGGTGGGCATGCCGCGTGCCCGGTGGGAGATCGGTCTTTCGGAGCGAAGGGAGTCACGATGAAGCTGCCAACCCGTCGGGGTCGCCCCGCGCTGCGGGCCGCCGGCCTGATCTGCCTGTGTCTCATCGGGCGTGGCGGGCACGCCGAGCCCACGCCGTTGCGGCTCGGTGCCGGCGTGGCGTACGACAGCGACGACAACGTGTTTCGCGCGCCCGCGGGTGAAGAGGTATCCGACCGCTACACGACGTTGTCGGTGTTCGGCGGCCTCGACGAAACCATGTCCAGACAACGGGTGCTGGGCAAGCTGAGAGCCAGCCGCGTGCTCTTCCAGGAGCGCCACGATCTCGACTACACCGGGGGCGACGGGGTTGCGCGCTGGACGGGCGAGACGGAGGGACCGATCTCATGGGACCTCTCCTATGTCGGACACCGTGGCCTGACGTCGTATGCGTTGGTGAGCAACGCGCAGCAGCGCGTACCCAACGTCGAGACCAACCAGCAGGTCGCTGCCGGCGTTCAGCTCGGCCTGCAGTCGCAGTGGGTGGCGGGCTTGGACCTGTCGCACCGGCGCGTCGACGAGACGGCCGCGCCATTCGCTGCCGACGAGCTGCGCCTCGACTCGGCAGGTGCCAACGTGCTGTGGAACCCGCTGGGCCCGCTCAGCGTCAGCGTCGGTCCGCGCTTCAGCCATGGCCGCTATCCGCAGGCGGTTGACCTCGGCGGCGGCGTCTTACAGGCGGAAGAGTTCGACCGCCGCGACCTCGATGTCGGCATCAAGTGGGTCCCTGACGGCGCGAGCACGCTCAATGCGCGCCTGAGCCTGACCCAACAAACCTTCGACGTGTCAGGAGACCGCGACTTCAGGGGTGCCACCGGCTTGATCTCTTGGACGTGGCAGGCCACCGAGAAGACCAAGTTGCAGGCCGTGCTGACGCGGGACACCGGCAGCGAGACCAGCTTCTTCATGTCGGACGTGCTGGGCAGCTCGCAACGCGGGACCAGCGACAGCAGCCAGTACACCAGCATTGCCGCGGCGCGCGTTGACTACGAGGCCACGGCCAAGGTGTCGTTCGGACTCATCGGCAGCTTCGCCAAACGCAACCTCACGACCAGTTCGCAACTCGACAGCGGCGCCACCGTGGCCGGCGAATCGGGCATCGAGCGCAGCGGCCGCGTCGCGCTGGCGGTGCGCTACGCGCCAACTCGCAATGCGCTGATCGGCTGCGACGTCGGCTACGAGCGCCGCAGCACCGACAGCGCACTGTCGTCTCCGTACCGCGCCACCACCGGCGGCTGTGCCGCCCAGTTCGCGATCGACTTGTGATGCGCGGCCGAGGCCTCAGAACAGGCTCTCGCGGACATAGATCACATCGCCGTCGCGCAGCAGCGAGGTGAGTTCCGCCTCGTAGGCCTGGACTTTGCCGTTGCCGTCCCTGCGATGCACCTGCACGCCGCGTTGGGTGCCGCGCGCCGTGAGGCCGCCCCCGGCGGCCAACGCCTTCATCACGTTCATGCCGCGTTCGAGCCGCACCGCCCCCGGCTTCTGCACCTCGCCGTAGATGTAGACCATCGGCGCGCGGTCGACGTACAGCACGTCGCCGTTGAGCAGCACCGGGTCTTCGGTGCCGGGCTTACCGGCGTACAGCGCCGGCACGTCGACCTCGATTCGGAAGCGCTGGCCGTTGCGCTCGCCCGTGAGGGTGGCGACGTCGCTGCCGTCGGGTGCGATGCCGCCGGCCAAGGCGAGCAGTTCGGACAGGCGCATGCCGACCACGTCGATGGCAAAGCGCCCCGGCTTGTTGACGCGTCCGAGCGCGGAAACCTGGTTGCCGCGCACCTGGGTGACCATCACCGTCACCTGCGGTTCCTTGATGAATTGACCCTCGCTGAGACCGCGCGCGATCGTCGCCTCGGCCCGCGCGACCGACAGGCCGCCCAGCTTGAGCGTACCCAGCAGCGGGAAGGTGATGGTGCCGCTCTCGGTCACCCGGGTGTCGAGCGTCAGGTCGGGGCTTTGGTAGACCGTGATGTGCAGGACGTCGCCGGCACCGAGGACATAGTCGCCGGTGGTATCGGCGGCGCGGGCGCAGGGCCAGCCCAGTGCGAGCAGGATCCACAGCATCCGGAACATGGACAGGGCCATGGCATCACGGTCGGCGAGCTTCATCATGTCCGGGCCGAGCAATCGGCGTGCCTGCGCCGCCGCGCAACGCACGGCAAAACTTGCTGCAAGCCCACTGCGCGGCGGCGCAGGCACGCCGATTGCCCGCACGAAGCCGCGTCGAGCGGCGCGGGCGAGCCCGGCGCTGAACAGGCCGTGATTGCGTTGGGGGTACGCTGTGCGGGTGAGCGAAAGGTCCGACATCAGACGCCTGGATCGCCTGCCTGGCCGCTTCACGGGGCTGTGGCCGACCGCGTCGCTGCGCACCTATCTGTTTGCGATCATCCTGATCGCCACCCTGCCGGTGGTCGCGCTGATGGTGGTCCAGGTGTGGCGCGACATCGAGGCGAGTGAACAGCGCACCTGGCGCGAACTCGAGCGCACGGCCTCGGCGACGGCCCAAAACGTCGCGCGCGAACTCGCCTCGTCGATCGATGCGCTGACCCTGCTCGGGCGGACCACGCTTGCCAACAACCGCGACACGGCCGAGTTCGAGCAGCTGGTGGAGCAGACGCCCCACTTGCGTCCGAGCTGGGGTGGCCTGTTCCTGGTCGACGCGCAGGGACAGGTCTGGCGTCCACCCGCAGCGTCCAAGCCCGACGATCCGGCGTTCGACGAAGCCGACCTGACGCGCCTGCGCGGCGCTTCGCAGCCGGCGGTGTCGAACCTGCTGAAGCGGGGTCGCGATGCGCGTTTGACGACGGCGATCGCGGTGCCGGTCGAGTCCGGCGGACGCCTGCGCTACACCCTCGGGGCGTGGATCGACCAGGCGACCTGGCAGGAACTGCTGGTGAAGTCGGTGCCGCCCGAAGAGGGCTTTCTGAGCCTGGTCGACCGCGATCGCCGCGTGCTGGCCGACACCCGCTGGCTCGACCGCTCGCTGGGGCAACTGCTGCCGGCTGCGACCATCGCGGCGATGGGGCGTCGCGAAGCCGGGCTCGAACGCCTGCTGATGCTGGCCGACGATCCGGTCTACAGCGCCTGGCACACGGTGCCCTCGGCCGATTGGACACTGGTGGTCAGCGTGCCGGCCGCCCCGCTGGATGCCGCGTTGCGGCGGGCGATCGCGACGACGGTGGCCGGTGCCACTCTGTGCGTGGTCCTGGGCTTGTATTGCGCCTTCATCATCGCTCGCCATCTCGCGGCGCCGCTACACCTTCTGGTCAGTGGCGAGCCGCCCGAGACTTCGAGCGGCATCGCGGTGCGAGAGGTCGCTGCACTGAGCGATTCGCTGCGTGCGGCGCACGAGCGCGACCTGGCGGCGCGCCAGCGCCTGCAGGCCACCGTGGCCGAGTTCGAGACGCTGTTCAACGGCAGCCCGACCGGGCTCGCGTTTGCCCACGATGCGCGCTGCCGCGTGGTGACGAGGAACCCGGCAATGGATCAGCTGTTCGGGGTGCCCCCCGGGGAGCCGGCCGACGACATCGAGGTTCTGTACCGCGGAGAGCCCCTTGAGCCCGCGATGCAGCCCTTGCAGCGCGCAGCGGCCAGCGGTGAGTCGGTGCCCGCGATGGAGCTGGAGATCGTCGCTGCGGGCCGGCCGCGGCGGCACGTGTTCGCGCAGGCCGTGCCGTTGCTCGATGCCCTGGCGCGGCCACGCGGTGCGATCGCCGCCTTCGTCGACATCACCGACCGGGTACGCAGCGACGCCCAGCTGCGCGAGAGCCAGCACCTGGTCGACCTGGCCCAGGAAGCGGGCCGCGTCGGCTTCTTCCACTACCACCTGCAAGGCGACGTGCTGCACTGGAGCGAGGGTCAGGCGAGCCTGTTCGGGTTGGGCGAGGACGCACCCGAACGCCAGCCAGGAAGCACCCTGCGCGACTGGATCCGCCGCATCGAGCGCGAGGACCGGCGGCGACTGGTGCGCCGCCTGCGCGCCATGTTTGCAGCCGGCCAGCAGAAGGACACGCTGGAGTACCGCGTGCAGCTGCCAGAGCGCGAGACGCGCTGGCTGTCGAGCCGCGTGCTCGTTCTCTACGGGGCCGCGGGTCGCCCCGAGCAGCTGATCGGGGTCAGCGTGGACATGACCGACGAGAAGCTGGCGCAGCGCGAGCGCGCGCGCGCGACGGCCCTCGAGCGGTCGGCACGCATCGAAGCCGAGGCTGCGAGCCGCGCGAAGGACGAGTTCCTGGCGCTGCTCGGCCATGAACTGCGCAATCCGTTGAGCGCCATCGCCGCGGCGATCGAGGTGCTGGATCGCGTGCCGGCGCAATCCGACGTGGCCGTCAACGCGCGCAGCATCGCGGCGCGGCAAACGCGCCATCTGGCCCACATGATGAACGACCTGCTCGACGTCGGCCGTGTCATCTCGGGCAACGTGCTGCTGGTGCGGCGTCCGATCGACCTGGCACAGGTCGCGCAACGGGTCGTCTCCACACTGGAGGTGACCGGTGAGGTGTCGCGACACGTGCTGACGCTCGACCTGACCCCGGTGTGGATCGACGGCGATGCGACACGCATCGAGCAGGTGTTGAGCAACCTGGTCACCAACGCGATCAAGTACACACCGGATGGCAGTCACGTCGACGTGCGCGTCGCCGCGGTCGGCAACGAAGCGCTGCTGACCGTCAGCGACAACGGCCCGGGCATTCCGGCCGAGCTGTTGCCGCGCATCTTCGACCTCTTCGTGCAGGGCGAGCGGTCGCTGGACCGTCGAGCCGGGGGCCTGGGGATCGGGCTGACGCTGGTGCGGCGCCTGGTCGAGCTGCACGGGGGAACGGTGCGCGCCGACAGTTCGCCGCGTGGCAGCCACTTCGCGATCCGCCTGCCGGCCGTCGCCGCCCCGATGCTCGAAGTATCCGCTGCCCGTCGCAGCGAGGCAGGCTGCCGCCGCATCGTGCTCGTCGAAGACAACGCCGACGTGCTCGACGGTCTGCGCACGACGCTCGAGCTCGACGGCCACGCGGTGTCGGTGGCCAGCGACGGCGAGAGCGGTCTGAAGGCGGTGATCGAGTCGCGGCCCGACGTGGCGATCGTCGACATCGGCCTGCCCGGGATGACCGGCCTGGAGGTCGCGCGGCGCAGCCGCGCCGCCGGCTACAGCGGCGTGATGATCGCGCTGTCGGGCTATGGCCGCAGTGTGGACGTGCAGCAGGCGTTCGCGTCAGGATTCGACTCGCACCTGGTCAAACCCGTGGACACCACCGAGCTGCAACGGCTGATTGTCAACGCCTGAGCGGGGATTGAGTGCGCGCGAGCACCCTAACTGGGCACCATTGTGTATCTCGCCGTTTCGCCGGTAACCGATCTTGGCGCAAGGGGACTGCATGGCACGGAAGGGATCAAATCACGCTTCCGATCGCAACAGCTGCAAGTGTGAGGTGACGGCTCCTTCACACGAGGCATTCGTTCTATGACCCACACGCTGATTGTCGATGACGACGCCGATGGCGCCGACATGATGGCCACCCTCGTCGCATCGGAGGGTTTCACCGTCGCCACGGCCCGCTCGCTGCGCGATGCGCGCAAGCAGATCTCGCTGCAGCCGCCCGATGTCGTGTTGCTCGACCTCAAGTTGCCCGACGGCAGCGGCATGAGCCTGTTCGACGATGCAGACTTCGCTGCGCAGTCCGAGGTCGTGCTGATCACCGGGCACGCGAGCCTCGAAACGTCGATTCAGGCGTTGCGGGTCGGTGCCACCGACTACCTGGTCAAGCCTGTCAATCCGAAGCAGCTGCGCGGCATCCTCTCGCGAGTGATGCGTCCGGCGACGCTGCGCGCGGAGATCGCCACGATGAGCGCGCGCTGGAAGGACAGCGGGCAGTTCGGCCACCTGTGGGGCCGCTCGCCGCCGATGGAGGCGGTGTACCAGCAAATCTCGCGAGTGGCCGGCACGGCACTCAGCGTGTTCGTCACCGGAGAGAGCGGGACCGGCAAAGAGCTCGTTGCGCGCACCGTGCATGACCTCAGCCGGCGCCGCAATCGGCCGTTCGTCGCCGTCAACTGCGGTGCCATCTCCTCCAACCTGATCGAGAGCGAGCTGTTCGGGCATGAGAAGGGCAGCTTCACGGGGGCCGAACGCCAGCATCAGGGCTTCTTCGAGCGCGCGCACGGCGGCACGCTGTTTCTCGACGAGATCACCGAGATGCCACCGGACCTGCAGGTCAAGCTGCTGCGCGTGCTCGAAACCGGCATCTTCATGCGCGTCGGCTCCACCCAGGCCCAAGAGACGGACGTGCGCGTGATCGCGGCCAGCAACCGCCCGACCGGACCGGCGGTGGCGGCGGGCCACCTGCGCGAGGACCTGCTGTACCGCCTCAATGTGTTCCCGCTCGAGCTGCCGCCGTTGCGCGAGCGCGCGGAGGACATCGCGCTGCTGGCCGATCACTTTCTGGTCGACATCGGAACGCGCGAAGGCACGGTGAAGAGTTTCTCGCCGCAGGCGGTTGCCAAGCTGACGGCGTACGGCTGGCCGGGCAATGTGCGCGAGCTGCGCAACGCCGTGCAGCGCGCCTACGTGATGGCCGTCGGTGCGGTGATCAGCGACGAGTTCCTGCCCAGCGACCCACCCGCGCTCCGAGCAGATCAGGACGGGCACGCGGCCAATGGCGTCGACTCGATCACCGTCCCGGTCGGCGCGTCGATCGCGCAGGCCGAGCGGCAACTCATCCTGGCGACCTTTGCGCGCTACGGCCGCAACAAGGAGCGCACTGCGGCAGTGCTCGGCGTGAGCCTGAAGACCCTGTACAACCGGCTCAAGGAGTTCGCCGCCGATGCACCCGACGGCGAGTCCGCAGCGCTGAGCGGGCCCGGATCGAGTTCCTAGGCAGGCAGGCGGCGGCGCTCCGCGGGGTCGATGCGCAGCGACTGGCGATACTTGGTGACGGTTCGCCGCGCCACCGTCAGGCCCTGGCGCGCCAGCAGGCGTGCGATGTGCCCGTCCGACAGCGGTGTCTCGCGCGGCTCCTCGGCGATTAGCTCCTTGATCAGGCCGCGGATCGCCGTTCCCGAGTAGGTGTTGCCGCGCGGCGAGACCATCGCACGCGAGAAGAAGTGCTTGAGTTCGAAGACGCCCAGTGGCGTCGCCATGTACTTGTTGCTGGTCACGCGCGAGACGGTTGACTCGTGCATGCCGGTCTCGTTGGCGATCTCCTTCAGCACCAGGGGTCTCATCGCCATGTCACCGAGCTCGAAGAAGCGCCACTGGCGTTGCACGATCGCCCTCGCCACGCTGAGGATCGTCGCGAACCGCTGGTCGATGTTGCGCACCGTCCAGCGGGCCTGCTGCAGTTGGGCCGTCATCTCCACGTTCGATGCGCCGCCATGGCGCTGGAACAACTCGGCGTAGACCTGGTTCAGCCGCACGCGAGGGACGATGGCGGGGTTGAGCACGGCGCTCCATTGGCCACGCAGCTTCCTGACGATGACGTCGGGTGTGACGTAGTGGATCTGGCTGTTGTCGAAGCGCCAGCCGGGATGCGGATCGAGCCGTCGGATGCGCTCGCAAACCGCCTCCACGAAGGGCGGTGTCTCGCCGAGCACGTGTGCCAGGTGAGTCACTTGGCGTGCGGCAAGACGGTCGATGTGATCGCGCACGATGATGCCCGCGCATTCGCGCTGGCGCGGGTCGCTGATCGCAGACAGCTGCAGCAGCAGGCACTCGCCGACGTTGCGCGCGCCCACGCCCGGCGGATCGAGCGCCTGCACCCGGTGCAGCGCGAGTTGCAGCTCTGCGGGTTCAGGCGCGAAGTCGAGCGCGTCTTCGGCGACCAGATCGTCCAGCGGTTGCCGCAGGTAGCCGTCATCGTCAAGCGACTCGACGACGACCTTGGCCAGCACGAGTTCGCGCATCGGCAGCGGCATCAGATCAAGTTGCGCGTGCAGATGGGTCCGCAGTCCGACCCGCGCCGCCACCAGATCGAGTGCGCTCAAGGGCTCGTCGTGGGCGTGCCGCTGCGTGGTGCCGGCCCCCAGCCAGGTGTCGCGCTCGCCGTCGTCGACGTCGTGCGTTTCGGCGGCCGGGTCGGCCGCCGAAGGCGACGCCAACGGGTCGAGGGCCGCAGGTTCGGCGCTCGGCGGTGGCGTCTCGATCGAAGGTTCGTTGGCTGCCGGCGCTGCGTCGACGACGCGATCTTCCTGCGCGCCCAATTCGAGAAAGGGGTTGCGGCCGGCCACTTCCTTCAGTTCGCTGACGAAATCGATGGACGACATCTGCAGCAGGCGCACGGCGTACTGCAGTCGTGGCGACATGGTCGGCGCAAGCCGTCTTTCCTGCCGGAGGGTGGACTGCATCTGGGTCTCCGTCTGCAACGCGCATCGGGCGCGACGTGAGACCTCACGCAACGCCCGTGCCACATCGCGCGCAGGACCGGATGTTGTGCCGCGGCGCGCACTTGGCGTGAAGCGTGGTGCGGGCCTGCGCCAATGGCGCGGGGCCAGCGTGGTGCCACGCCAAATTTGCGGCACTTTCTTCCGGTCGTGGCCGAGCCGAATTGCTGTGAACCGCGAAGCGGATTCGCGATCAATCGTTCGGCGGCAGTCGTCCGCAGGAGCCTTCCACATGCAACACCGCTTACCGCCATTGCCGTATGCGCGCGACGCGCTCGAACCCCACATGAGCGCCGAAACGCTCGACCTGCACCACGGCAAGCACCACCAAGCCTATGTGACTCAGTTGAACAAGCTGGTTGTCGGCACCGAGTTCGAAGGGTCCGACCTCGAAACCATCGTGCGCAATGCCAGCGGGGCGCTGTTCAACCAAGCGGCACAGGTCTGGAACCACACCTTCTTCTTCGACGGGCTGTCGGCCGACGGCGTGGGTTCACCAAGCGCCACCTTGGCGGCGGCCACTGCCGCCCGCTGGGGCGATGCCGCCGGGTTCGAAGCCGCATTCGCGCAGCAAGCAACCGCTGTGTTCGGCTCCGGATGGACCTGGCTGGTACGCACGCCCAGCGGGTCGCTCGACATCGTCAGCACCGCTAACGCGGCAACCCCGCTGACCACCACCGAGCGGCCGTTGATGGTGCTCGACGTGTGGGAACACGCGTACTACATCGACCATCGCAACCTGAGGGCGCGCTACATCGAGACCTTCCTGCACCACCTCGTCAACTGGCGCGCGGTGAGCGAGCGCTGGCAAGCCGCCGCCCGGCCGGGGCGCTAAAGTCCGCCAGCGCGGCGCGTGGGCCGCGTCAGACGCGCGCGCCGTGCGACTCGCGGCGCGCCAGCCACACCGTGGCCGCGCAGATCAGGCCACCGCCGAGCAACGTGGTGCTGCTGGGCACGTCCGCGAACAGCACGAAGCCCAGCAACGCCGACCACACGAGATCGAGAAACTTCACCGACTGGGTGGCCGAGATGTCGGCACGCGTGAACGATCGCGTCAGGCAGTAGTGGCCGCCGCTGCCGAGCAGTCCGGTGAGCACAAAACCAGCCCACTGCCACGCAACGATGGGTTGCCAATTGAACAGCGCCAGCGGCAGGCTCAGCGCAGCCACGCTGATCGACTGCCACACAAGGATCGTGCCGGTGGTTTCGTAGCGCGTCAGCGCCTTGGTGATCAGGAACGACGCCGCGAACACCGGTGCCGAGGCCAGCATGATGAGGTGGTACAGCCCCGCGCTGGCCGACAGTTTGGGCCAGACCACGATCAGCACGCCGGCCAGACCCGCCAGCGTGGCCAGCCAGCGCTCCCAGCGCATCGGCTCGTTGAATGCCAGCCTGGCGCCGATCAGGATGAAGATCGGCCCGGTGAAGCCGATGGCCGTCATGTCGGCCAGCGGGATCTTCGGCAGCGCGGTGAACCACAGGCCGAGGCCGATCGTGTGCGCCGCCCCGCGCATGAACTGCCCGCCGATGTGGCGAGGCCGGTAGGCCGCGACCCCGCGATGCCAGACGATCGGCAGCAGCACCAGCAGGCCGAAGAAGTAGCGCAGGAACTGCGCCTGGAACGGATCGATCGACAGCGCGAGCGCGCGCATCAATGCGTTGAGCAGCGAGAACAGCGAGCCCGCCGCCGCGGCCCACAGCATGGCGCGTGTGGTCGGCGGCAGGTGCGCGGTGCGCTCGTGCACCGCCAGCGCGGTGCGCTGCCACCACGACGACAAGGCGCCGAACGGGCGCAGCAACGAGGCGGGTTCGACTGCCATGCCGCCCGGAGAATATCAAGCCATCGTCGTGCGCATCGAGTGATGCGGCGCGGTGCCGGCCGCTACAGTGGGCGTTGTCCCGCCCGATGAGACACAAGGAGCCGCCATGACCGCACCGAGCCACCCCGGCCCCGCCGTTGCGGGCGCGCGGCCAGCCGCCGCGGCCGACATGAGCTACGGCGACTATCTGCACCTCGATGCCGTGCTCGCCGCGCAGCACCCGCTGTCGCCCGACCACAACGAGATGCTGTTCATCGTCCAGCACCAGACCAGCGAGCTGTGGATGAAGTTGATGCTGCACGAGTTGCGCGCGGCGGTAGCGGCGATCGCCGCCGACGACCTGCCCCCGGCGTTCAAGATGCTGGCGCGCGTCAGCCGCATCATGGAGCAGCTGGTGCACGCGTGGGACGTGCTGAGCACGATGACCCCGCCGGAGTACTCGGCGATCCGCCCTTACTTGAGCTCCAGCAGCGGCTTTCAGAGCTGGCAGTACCGCTGCATCGAATTCATGATGGGCAACAAGAACGCGGCGATGCTGAAGGTGCACGAACTGCGTGCCGAGCGCTTCGCGGTGGTCGAGGCGGCATGGCGCGCGCCATCGCTGTACGACGAGGCGTTGCGCCTGCTGGCGCGGCGTGGCTTGGCGGTGCCGGCGGGCCATGTGCAACGCGATTGGACCCAGGCCTACGTCGCCGACGAGGCGGTCGCGCAAGCCTGGCTGACCGTGTACCGCGATCCGTCCGCGCACTGGGACCTGTACCAATTGGGCGAAGAACTGGTCGATCTCGAAGATGCCTTTCGCCTCTGGCGCTTTCGCCATGTGACCACGGTCGAGCGCGTGATCGGCTTCAAGCGTGGCACCGGCGGCACCAGCGGCGTGGCCTACCTGCGCAGGATGCTTGATGTCACGTTGTTTCCGGAGCTGTGGAGCCTGCGCACGGACCTCTGAGCACGAGCGGCCGCGTGCGGCCCGTCAGGCCATCCAACGCCCTGCCGCCGCCTCCACGAGCGCTGCCATCGGCGGATGAACGCGCCGTTGCTGGCGCAGCCAGCTCGCGTCGTTGCCGTCGGTGAGCGATTCGCGGATCAGGTTGCACGCGTCGAGCGCCTGCAGGTCGAGCGCGTGCGGCTCGATGCGTGCCAGCGTGCGGATGATGTCGTCGCGCAGCTTGCTGCGCTGCTTGGTCTTGGGGTCGACGATCTCACCATCAAGCCCGAAGCGGCACGCCTGGAAACGGTTGAAGGTATAGACGAGGTAGTCGTCTTCGGCCGGCTCGAAGGGCCGCTCTTCGCGCAGGTGGCGGCACAGGCTTTGCAGGTAGCAAGCCAGCGCCGCTGCCTTGTCCACCTGCAGCGGCGTGTCGCAGACACGCAATTCGATCGTGCCGTACTCGGGCTTGGGCCGGATGTCCCAATAGAAGTCCTTCATCGACTGCACGACGCCGGTGCTGGTCATCTTGTCGAAGAACTGGCCGAAGCCATCCCACGTGAGCACGAACGGCGCACGGCCCGACAGCGGGAACGCGAACACCGAATTCAGGCGCGCCGAGTGGAAGCCGGTGTCCACGCCCTGCACGTAGGGCGAGGAGGCAGCCAGCGCGATGAAGTGCGGCACGTAGCGCGACAGCGCGTGCAGCAGCCACAACGCTTCGTCGCCGTTGGCCACGCCCACGTGCACGTGCTGGCCGAACACGGTGAACTGCTTGGCCAGGTAGCCGTACAGCTCGCTGATGTAGTGGAAGCGCTCGGTCGGAAAGATGCGCTGCTCGCTCCAGTGCTGGTAGGCGTGCGTGCCACCACCCGAGATCGCGATGTTGAGCTTGCGCGCGGCGCGCGACATCTGGCCGCGCATGTCGCGCAGTTGGTCGCGCAGCGGCGTGAACGCACGTTGCACCGAGGTGCTGATCTCGATCATGCTGCGCGTGATCTCGGGCTTGACGTCCCACTCGCCGCTGTGGCCGGCGAGCTCGCGCAGCAGGTCCTGCGCGCGGGGCGTGAGATCGAAGTCATGGGTGTCCAGTAGCTGCAGCTCGAGCTCGACGCCCAGCGTCAGCGGCTGCGATGGCGTGAAGGCCTCAAGTGCCACGGCGCTCGTCCTCGCTGCGTTGGGCATCGTCGTCGCTGACTTCGCCGGCGATATGCTTCAGCGGCCACAAGGTCCACAGCGGCCCGCTCAACTGCATCAGCGTGGTGGCAATCAGCAGCGCCTGGATCACGCTGGCGTCGGCGCTCGGCAGCTGCGTGCGCCAGCCGAACGAGTCGCCCACCAGCAGGACCGACAGGCTGCTCATCGGCTGCAGCGCTAGCGTCAACGCGCCCGCCTGGCGCCACGACAGCCCGCTGGGGCGCGCGGTGGCGAAGATCGCAATGCCTTTGCCGACCAGCCGCGCCAGGATGATGGCCAGCACCCACGGCCACAGCGAGCGCCACTCCTGCACCGTGGACAACACGCCGAAGCTGACGAACAGCATCACCGTCAGCGCGGCACCCGCGCTGCCGAGGTAAGGCTCCACGGTCAGGCGGTGGCGCAGCCGTGAACGAGCGGTCATGCCCGCCACCAGCAGCGCGATGAACGGCGACAGGCCCCACGCGATCGCTAACAGGGCGGCCAGGATGACCAGCGCGAGCTGCAGCACCGGCATGGTGGCGGCTTCGTCGTGCAGGCGGCCCAGGCGGTCGAGCAGCATGCCGCAGGCCAGGCCGAGCAGCAACGAGCCGAAGATCACCACGCTGGCGTTGGCCAGCAGCGTCAACGAGTCGGATGCCGCCGTGCCCTGCGTATGCGCCAGCACCGGCCACAGTTTGATGGCGAGGATAGCCAGCACGCTGTTGATGGCGCTCAGCATCAGCAGCCGCTCGGCCACTTGGCCGCGCGGCCGCGCCTCGAGCACCGCCGCCATCGTGATCACCGGCGAGGTGGCTGCCGCCAACGCCGCTGCGGCGGCGGCGCTGGCCACCGGGGCGCCCAACGCCACCAGCGTGAGGCCCACCGCGCCGGCCGCCACAGCTGCATCGAGGGCGCTGCTGGCCGCCAGCCACGGGTTGTCGATCAGCCAGCGCGGCCGCAGGCGGGTGCCGAGCTCGAACACCAGCGCGGCAATCGCCAGGTCGATCAGCGGTTTCCAGGGGTCGATGTCGGTGCGCTGCAGCAGGCCCAGCACCACCGGGCTGGCCACCGCGCCCACCAGCAGGTAGCCAAGCAGCCGCGGCAGGCGCATGCGCTTGTGCAGCGCGCTGGCCAGCACCAGCGCCGCCAGCACCACCACCGCCAACCCGAGCACGGGGTCGGCGCCGCGCAGCCCGGCCAGCGGGCCGCGCAGCAGGGTGACAAACCAGTCGGCGATCTGTTGGGACACTGGGTGCATTCCGCTGGCTGGGCTGGTGGGAAGCGCCGGCATCTTGCATGGCAGACGGCCGCAGGGCGAGTCAAACTTGACTACCGGATGCGCCCACAGGGCCTTGCCCTTGAAGGATACGTCCGGCGGCCCAACATGCCGCGCCGGATCGCTGCGAACGATTTTCCCTTCAACCCTTGCCCAGAACCGACATGAGCAAACAGACCCATTCCTTCCAGGCCGAGGTCAAGCAGATCCTGCACCTGGTGACTCACTCGCTGTACTCCAACAAGGAGATCTTCCTGCGCGAACTGATCTCCAATGCATCGGACGCCTGCGACAAACTGCGCTTCGAGGCGCTCGACAACGCGGCCTTGTACGAAGACGCGCCGGCGCTGGAAGTGCGGGTGCTGTTTGACGCCGCCGCCAAGACGCTGACGATCCGCGACAACGGCATCGGCATGAGCCGCGACGAGGCGATCGAGCACCTGGGCACCATCGCCAAGAGCGGCACCCGCGAGTTCGTGGCCAAGCTGGAGGGCGAGCAAAAGAAGGACGCCAACCTGATCGGCCAGTTCGGCGTGGGCTTCTATTCGGGCTTCATCGTCGCCGATCGCATCACGGTGGAGACGCGTCGCGCGGGCCTGTCGTCCGCCCAGGGCGTGCGCTGGACGAGCGAGGGCGTCGGCGACTTCGAGGTCGAGGCGATCGACCGCGGGCAGCGCGGCACCGACGTGATCCTGCATTTGCGCGAGGGCGAAGAAGACTTCCTGCGGCCCTGGAAACTGAAGTCGATCATCTCGCGCTACTCCGACCACATTTCGCTGCCGATCCTAATGCGCAAGGAGAAGTGGGACGAAGACAAGAAAGAGCAGGTGCTCAGCGACGAGTGGGAGACGGTCAATAAGGCCGCCGCGTTGTGGGCACGCCCCAAGAGCGAAGTCACCGACGCGCAGTACCAGGAGTTCTACAAGCAGATCGCCTTCGACGCCGAGCCGCCGCTGGCGTACACGCACAACCGCGTCGAGGGCCGCAGCGAGTACACGCAGCTGCTGTACATCCCGGCCAAGGCGCCGTTCGACCTGTGGAATCGCGACAAACGCGGCGGCGTCAAGCTGTACGTCAAGCGCGTGTTCATCATGGACGACGCCGAGGCGCTGATGCCGGTGTACCTGCGCTTCGTCAAAGGCGTGGTCGACTCGAGCGACCTGCCGCTCAACGTGAGCCGCGAGCTGCTGCAGGAAAGCCGCGACGTGAAGGCCATTCGCGAAGGTTGCACCAAGCGCGTGTTGTCGATGCTCGAGTCATTGGCCGACAGTGAGAGCGCCGACGACAAGACCAAGTACCAGCGCTTCTGGAATCAGTTCGGCGCGGTGATGAAGGAAGGCGTCGGCGAAGACCATGCCAACGGTGAACGGCTGGCCAAGCTGCTGCGCTTTGCATCGACGCACGCCGATGAGGGCGCGTCGCTCGCCGACTACGTGAAGCGCATGAAGGAAGGCCAGCAGCCGATCTACTACATCACCGCCGACAGTCTGGGTGCCGCCAAGGCGAGCCCGCAGCTCGAGATCTTTCGCAAGAAGGGCATCGAAGTGCTGCTGTTGGTCGACCGTGTCGACGAATGGATGCTGTCGCACCTGTACGAGTTCGAGGGCCATTCGCTGCAAAGCGTGGCCAAGGGCGCGGTCGACCTTGGCCAATTGCAGGACGACGACGAGAAGAAGCAGGCCGACGCCGCGGCCGAGCAGGCCAAGCCGCTGCTCGAGCGGCTGAAGGCCACGCTGAAGGATCGCGCCAAGGACGTTCGCGTGACCACGCGGCTGGTCGACTCGCCGGCTTGTCTGGTCGTGGAGGAAGGCGACATGAGCGCCCATCTGGCGCGGCTGCTCAAGCAGGCCGGCCAGGATGCGCCCAAGGCCAAACCGATCCTCGAGATCAACCCGCAGCATGCGCTGATCCAGCGCCTGCAGAGTGACTCGGCACCGTTCGATGATCTGGCACACATCGTGTTCGACCAGGCGTGGCTGGCCGAAGGCGGCCAGCTCGAAGACCCGGCCGGCTACGTGCAGCGCGTGACGCGGTTGTTGTCAGGCGCGGCGGGCTGAAGCGCCTATGGCGCCAGCGGCCCGGCCTGCATCGCCTGCACCTGCTCGTTCAACTGCTGCGTCTGCTGCGACCAATAGTTGGCGCTGCCGAACCATGGAAACGCGGCAGGGAACGCCGGGTCATCCCAGCGCTCGGCCAGCCAGGCGCTGTGATGCAGCATGCGCAGCGTGCGCAATGGCTCGATCAGCGCCAGCTCGCGCGCGTCGAAGCGCATGAAGTCGGCATAGCCGTCGAGCACGTGCCGCAGCTGGGTGCGCATGTCTTGCGCAGAACCGGACAACAACATCCACAGGTCCTGCACCGCCGGTCCGCTGCAGCAGTCGTCGAGGTCGACGATGTGCGGGCCCTCATCGCGCCACAAGATGTTGCCGGGGTGGAAGTCGCCGTGCAGGCGCAACGGCGCCAGTTCGCCGACGCCGGCGAATGCGTCGTCGACCATCGTCAGCGCCGCCCGCGCCGCTGATTCGAAGGTTGAGCGCTGTGCCGCCGTGACGAGGTCACTGTTCAGCAGCCGCTGCAGCGGCGCGTGGCCATGGCTGGCGGCGTCCAGGCGGCGGCGCGTTTGAAACGGCTCTCGCGAGCCCACCGCATGCACGCGCCCGACAAAGCGGCCGAGCCACGAAAGGACCGCCGGGTCATCCAGCTCCGGGCCGTGCCCCGAGCGACGCGCATACGTGCTCAGTCGGAATACCGCGTCGTCCTCTGACCAACGGGCCAGCGTCGGTGGCTCGCCGAGGCAGTGCAGTCCTGTTGCCCGTGCCACATCGTCGATCTGTAGCGGCAGCGGCGCGATGACCGGAATCTCCTCGCGCGCGAGTTGCAGGGCGAAGCGGTGCTCTTCGAGGATCTGCACGTCGCTCCAGCGCCCGGGGCGGTAGAACTTGGCCACCACCGCCGAGCCGTCTTCCAGCATCACCTGGAACACGCGGTTCTCGTACGTATTGAGCTGCAGCAGTCGCCCGTCTCCGCGCCAGCCCGCACGCTGCAGCGCATCGAGCACGCACTGTGGGGTCAATCGCTCATACGGATGCGATGCCGGCATGGCCCGCATCGTATCGATGCGCGCCGGGCGCGTTTCAGTGCCGGGTGGTTGACGAG
>JBIODO010000008.1:0-26753 GCA_044445225.1 Burkholderiales bacterium | reverse complement strand
GAGCAGGTGGCGATGCTGATCTCGGCCGATCTGTTCTGCTGCGGGCTGGTCACGCTGATCCAGTCCGCGGGCATGACGCGCTGGTTCGGTGTGCGGCTGCCGGTGATGATGGGCGTCACCTTCGCTGCGGTGGGTCCGATGGTGGCGATGGCGGGCGCCAACCCCGGCGTGGCCGGCGCGCAAGCGCTGTTTGGCGCCATCATCGGCGCGGGCATCGTCTCGATGCTGATCGCGCCGCTCGTCGGGCGGCTGCTGCGCTTTTTTCCGCCGGTGGTGACCGGCACCATCATCGCAGTGATCGGCATCAGCCTGATGCGCGTGGGCATCGGCTGGGCGATGGGCGGCCCGGCCAACCTGGCGCAGTTCACCGACGTGCCGCGCCTGGTGCAGATGGTCGATCAAGCCAAGGCCGATGCGTTGGCCGCGGCCGGTGCCACGGCCGCCTTGGCGGCGTCCCCCGGCGCCTCGTCGAGCGCCGCCAGCGTGGCGCCGCAGGCCGCTGCCGCCGCGGTGGCCGCCACCAACGCGGCGGCATCGCCGCAGATGCGCTTGCCCGGCCCGTTGCCGCAGACCGATAACCCCACCTACGGTGCACTCGACAATCTCGCGATCGCCGCCTTCGTGCTGGTGGTGATCCTGCTGATCTCCAAGTACGGCCGCGGCTTTGTCGCCAACATCTCGGTGCTGCTGGGCATCGTGCTCGGCTGCGCGGTGGCGGCGCTGATGGGCAAGATGACGTTCGGCAAAGTGTCCAGCGCAGCGTGGCTCGACGTGGTGCTGCCGTTTGCGTTCGGCCTGCCGACCTTCGATGCGGTGGCGATCGTGACGATGGTGCTGGTGATGATCGTGGTGATGATCGAGTCCACCGGCATGTTCCTCGCGCTGTCGGAGATCACCGGCAAGCCGCTGGGCCCGCGCGAGCTCACCGCGGGCCTGCGCACCGACGGCCTGGGCACGCTGATCGGCGGCATCTTCAACACCTTTCCGTATACCAGCTTCTCGCAAAACGTAGGGCTGGTGGGTGTCACCGGCGTGCGCAGCCGTTATGTCTGCGTCGCGGCGGGGCTGATCATGATCGTGCTCGGGCTGCTGCCGAAGCTGGCCGCGCTGGTCGAGGCGGTGCCGCAGTTCGTGCTGGGTGGCGCCGGGTTGGTGATGTTCGGCATGGTGGCGGCCACCGGCGTTCGCATCCTGGCGGGCGTCGACTTCAAGCACAACCGCCACAACCTGATCATCGTCGCGATCTCGATCGGCTTCGGTTTGTTGCCGCTGGTGGCACCGCGCTGGATGCAGCAGATGCCGCCCGCGCTGCACCCGTTGCTCGAATCAGGCATCCTGCTGGCCGCGCTGAGTGCGGTGCTGCTCAATTTGTTCTTCAACGGCGGCGACGCGCGTGCCGCCGATGCAGTGGCTGCGGCCCAGGCGCAAGACGCTCACCCTTGAGGCCGCCCACGTTGGCGGTCGGGCCGGCCGGCCTTCACGTCATTGAGGTGTCGGCCCGATCATCATCTGGCCGCGGATCTCGCCATTGGGGTTGGCCGCGGTGTGCACGTTGATGTACCAGCGGCCGGCCAGCAGATCATCCATTTGCGCCGCGGTCAGCGTGATCACGCCGTTGTCGGTGGGCTGGCCGGTGATCGGGATCGGCGCTGCAACGCCGGCGTTTTCGCCTGCCGGCGCGGGGCCGTGAAAGTGGGCCGCGGTCGGCGGGCCGCTCAGGCCACTGACCTGCAGCGTCCAGGTCAGCGCGCGGCTGTTCTTGTCGAGCGTGGCCTGCAGGTTGCCCTTGGCGTTGCTTGGCGTCGGCGGCACTTCGCTGGCGCCCGACAGGCGCGCCGTCAGCGAGGCGGTATTGGCGGTCGTGGTCTGCGCTGTGGTGCAGGCGCCGAACGCAATCAGGCCGGCGACCATGGTGCCGTGAATCGCGTGACGAATGAGGCTCATCGAGGTCTCCTGGGAGTCACTGAGGTGTAGGCCCGCGAGGTGGGCAGATCGTGCGCCGGGCGCCCGGCGAGCGCCATCGGGTGACAAGCAGACTCGCTGTAGGACACGCCTGACAGTCGCGCTCCCGCATCGCCTAGACTTGCGCGCAAACCGCCACCCGGAACACCGATGAAGCTGCGTGCCTGGTTCATCTTGTCGCTCGCAGCTTTGCTGAGTGGGTGTGCGGCCGTGCAAGGTGTGCCGCTGGAGGCCAAAACCAACCTGGTGCCCGGCGGCACGCTGCGCGTCGCGATCAACTTCGGCAACCCGATCCTTGCCACGCGCACCAAGGACGGGCCGCGCGGTGTGTCGATCGACATCGCGCGCGAACTGGCCTCGCGTCTGAACGTGGCACTCGAGTTCGTGACCTACGAATCCGCCGGCAGCGTGGTCCTCGCGACCATCGACCAGTCGTGGGACGTGGCCTTCCTGGCGATCGATCCAGTGCGCGAGCGCGACATGCTGCAGACGAACCCTTACGTGATCATCGAAGGCGCGTACCTCGTCGCGGCCGATTCGCCGATCCACCGCAACGACGAAGTCGATCGCGACGGCGTGCGCATCGCGGTGGGCAAGGGCAGCGCTTACGACCTGTACCTGTCGCGTGCCCTGAAGCACGCGCAGATCGTCTACGCGCCGACGTCGCCCGCGGTGACCGATCTGTTCGTCGCGCAAAAGCTCGACGTCGCCGCCGGTGTCAAGCAGCAGTTGCAGGCCGATGCCAAGCGGCTGCCGGGCCTGCGCGTGCTCGACGGCCGCTTCATGGTGATCCAGCAGGCGCTGGCCACCCAGCTCGGCCGCGACACCGGCGCCGCGTACCTGAACAAGTTCATCGAGGAGATGAAGGCGTCCGGCTTCATCGAACAGGCGCTGGCACGCCACGGCATCCAGGGCGCTGCGGTGGCGCCGCCGGGCCCCGCACGCTGATACAGGCGGTCAGCGCGTCTGCTTGTGACGCTCGTGCCACTGCGCGAGCGAGAAATCAGGGTATTCGTCGAACTCGCTGTCGCCGCGTTTGCGCGGCGCGGCCACCCAGTCGGGCTTGGAGCCCAGCATCATGTGCGCCACCTTCGGCGGCACCGGCAGTGGCGTGTCGACGGCGCCGGCGTGCGGGTGCACCAGCTCGGGCCAGCGTGGATCCCACAGCCACAGCGGGTGCCGCAAACCTTGCAGAAGTGGCGCTGCCCCTGGCTGCGCCGCCCATTGCGCAACTTCGCGCGGTATACGCTCAGGTGCTCGCGGCCCTGCACCTTGAGCGTTACGTTGTCGGCACCCAGGTTGATCGCGAAGCCGCCGCTGCCTGCGGTCTTGCGGCAGATCGAGCAGTAGCAGCGCATGAACGGCACTGGCTGATGCGATTGCACGGCAAAGCGCACGGCGCGGCAGTGGCACGATCCCTTGAGCAGCATGGCGGCAACCTCCTGGCGCGCACGCTACCACCACCGGCATTGTTGAGAGCCCTGTGCAGACCGCGCAGCGGCAGCGGGCCGTCGGTTGCAAGCGAAATGCGGCGGCCCCGCCACGAAACGCGGCTGCAACAGGCTGCGGGTGCAATGCAGGCATCGCACACCACAGACCAGTCGCAAAGCCCGCAGGAGACCCGCCATGAACGCCAGCGCCTCAACGCCGCAGACCCGCTTCGAATTGCGGTTCCAGTCGCTGTTCCACAAGGGCCGCGCGCTGACCTTCCCTTGCGACGCCGCCGGCCATGTGGAGCTCGATGCGCTGAGCGAGCGGGCGCGCTGCAACTACTTCTATGCCCGCACCGTGGTCGGCCGCGACTTCGCGTTCCCGGCGGTGCAGCCGGCCCTGCGGCACTGAACAGCCGGCCCCCCGGCGCCGGTCAAGCGCCGCTGCGAAAACCGATGCGCTTGTGCGTGCCGTCGCAGTAGGGTTTCTTGGCCGATTGGCCGCAACGGCACAGCCAGCACTCGGTGACGCGGTTCACCGTCTTGCCGGTGCCGCTGATCACTTCGAGGCTGCCGCTCACGTGCAGCGGACCATCGCGGATCGGCTCGATCTTGAGCGTGCCGTCGCGCTGCGCCAGTGGCGTCGACTCGGTCACTGCCGGTTCGCCGCTGGCGGTGAACGCGGCAGCGGTGTGGCTGCCGTCGCAATACGGCTTGCGCGCCGAGGCGCCGCAGCGGCACAGCGTGGCGCGATGGCCCTGCTCTTGCCCGTCGATCGTCAGCGGCGCGCGAAACGCGAGCGGCCCGTTTTCGCGCACGCGCACGGTGTTGACCCGCGGTGCCGCTTCGACCGCCGAGCCGTCGGCGCGCGTGCAGCGGATCGCACCCGACGGGCAGTTGTGCGCGAGCTCGAGCAGTTGCGCCGGGGTCGCGCGGTCGGGGTGGATCCATTCTCCGGCCACGTTGGGCACGAACACATCGGGCCGGTCGAGCACGCAGTGGCGCGCATGGATGCAGCGCTCGCCATGGAACTCGATCACCATCTCCTTGCCACGCACGGTCTCGATGCCCATTGCCAGCGCCTCCGTTGGATCCAAGGCACTGTGCGAGCCGGGCCGCGAGGTGTCAAGCCCGGCGCGGCGCGGCATTCGATGGACCCGGGCGTTGCGCCAGCGACCGCACCACCCTATGCTCAAGCGCCGCAGTCAGCGCGAGGAGCCAGCATGGATGGGCCCGTCCACACCACCACCTTCGAGGCGCTGAGCGCGCGCGTCGGCAGCGAGATCGGCGTGTCGGCCTGGACGACCATCGACCAGCCGATGATCGACGCGTTCGCCAAGCTGACCGGTGACCGGCATTTCATCCACGTCGACCCGGTGCGCGCGGCGGCGCTGCCGCTCAAGGGCACGATCGCGCACGGCTTTCTGACGCTGTCGTTGCTGTCGAACATGGCCTACCAGGTGTGCCCGACGATCGAAGGCGTGCGCTTCCCGCTGAACTACGGCTTCAACCGCCTGCGCTTCGTGGCGCCGGTGCCGGTGGGCTCGCGCGTGCGCGCGCACTTCGTGCTGAAGGCCATCGAGGCGATCGACGCCACGCAGCGCCAGATCGTCTACGAGGTCAGCGTCGAGATCGAAGGCAAGCCCAAACCCGCACTGGTGGCCGAGTGGCTGACGCGCGTCGTGCTGTAGCTCCGGGTCAGTAAGCCTGATCGTCGCGGCGGCGGTAACGCGCCGCGTGCGCCGGCGTGTACTCGGCCAGCGGGCCGAGCTGCACGTCGGCCTCGACCACCTGATCGGCGCGCTTCATGTACACCTGGGCCAGCACCACGGCGTCGTCGCCGAGTGACGCGGCCTGCACGCGCAGCGCACGGCGGCGGTAGCCGTCGGGGCGGCCGACCCCTTCGAGCTCGTCCATCGCCGCCAGCGCGGCAGCGTTCACCTCGTACAGCTCGCCCGCCACACGCTCGCCCAGCCCCGGCGAATCGACCAGCCACGGCACGCAGCGTTCGCCCACCAGCAGCAACGGGTGGCGGTCGAGCGTGCGAAACACGGTGCCGATGCGCCGCCCCTGGTTGGTGGCGAAGTTCGGAAAGCCTTGCTTCAGCGTGCCGAACACGAACACCAGCGTGCCGCCGCGTTGCGGCAGTGTTGCGTGCGGGTCGTGCGCCATGGCGAACCCCTACATCACGCCGAAGGTCTTGAACGCTTGCAGCGTGCTCATGCCGCCGCGGATGGCGTCGCGCACGCGGTTCTCGGTACCGGCTTTCTCGAGCGCGCGGCGGATCGCTTCTTCTTCGGCCGCGCGCGGGATTACCAGCACGCCGTCGAGATCGCCGAACACGATGTCACCGGGCGCAATGCGCACGCCATTCATTTCGACGCCGACACGCCAGTCGACCACCTTGCCGCGCGGCCCCTGGTCCTGCGCGTAGCCGCCGTACGAGAACACCGGCAAGCCGAGCTCGAGCACCTCGGGGGTGTCGCGCGAGTAGCCATCGAGCACGGCGCCCGCGGCCTTCAGGTGCGCCGCGCGCGTGGTCATCAGACCACCCCACAGCGCGAACTGCGGCGCGCAGCCGGTGGCCACGTAGACCTCGTTGCGCTGCAGATCGTCGAGCGCTTCGAACAGCAGGCCGAACGGCTTGCGCGACAGCTCGCTCTTGCCCTCGGGCTCGGTGGCCGCAAAGCAATTGGCCTCGAGCACCGGCATCGCGCGGCCGATCACCACCATGTCGGCGCGCAGCGGGCGGATCTGTGGCGCCAGAAACTGGTGCAGCAAGCCCATCGTGTCGAGGATGTCGCCCACCACCGCTGGGAACAGCTGGCTGCGCATCAGCGCAAACAGCTCTTCGTCGTCACGCCACATCGAACGGCCCCTTCAACTCTTTGGCGCCGCGCGCTGCGCCTCGACTTTGGCGCGCAAGGCCTGGCGGCGCGCCAGGCTCTCGGCCGGCCAATGCTGCTTGGCGTCGTAGTACTCGGGCACGGCGGTGTGGCCCTCGGGGATCACCACCCACGGCTGCTTAGACGCGGTGAAGATGTGGATGTCGGGTGGCAGCTGGTCGGGTTGGTCGAGCGTGCCCACGCGCACGAACGCAACCCTCGGCCCCGCGCCGGCGTAGTGGCTCCACACCGCCACGCGGCAGTGCGGGCAGCGCGCGATTCTCTGGCCTTTGCCGCTGGCCGACGGCGTGTCCACCAGCTCGGGAGGTTGAGCCAGCAGTTCGATGCGATCCGTCTCGATCATCGCGTTGAGCGCGAACGCGCTGCCGCTCTCGCGCTGGCACCAGCGGCAGTGGCAGCAGTGCACGAACAGCGGCCGCGTCGCCATGCGGTAACGCACGTGGCGGCAATCGCAGCCACCTTCGAGCGGGAAGGGGTCGGCGGTGGTCACGGCGCGGCTCTGCGGCCCATCGGCGTTCAGGTGGGCACTTTGCGCACCAGCGCGGTGGCGGTGGCCGATGCGACGCGCTCGCCGTCCTGGTATAGCTCACCGGCGAGAAAGCACACATCGCGGCCGCGCCGCAGCACACGCCCCTTGCCGCTGAGCGTGCCCACCTTGGCTGGCCGCTCGAACGAGACGTTGAGGTTCAGTGTCGGCGCGATCTCGCCGGCGGCCAGCGTGGCTGCGAGCGCCGGGCCCATCGTGTCGTCGAGCATCGCGGCCAGGAAGCCGCCTTGCACATGGCCGGCAGGGTTGGTGAAGGCGGCACCGGCCTCGAACGTGGTTTCGATCGTGCCGGCGTCGGCATCGATGAGCGTGAAGCGGATGTTCAGCGTGGCCGCTGCGCCGGGCGGCGGCAGCTTGCCCTCCATCACCTGCCAGAAGTACGCGTTCTTGTCCATCGGCAGCCGACCCTCGTCGCCCGCGCCGCTCTCAAGGCGCCGACGCGGCAGAGGCCGGCGCGGCGGAAGGGGCCGGCAATACAACGCCGGGCCCCAGCGGCACGTCGGCCATCACGGTGACGCCGTTGACGTAGTAGCGCGTGTCACCGAAGCAGCTGGTGGGCAGGCCCACCTTCTCTTCGTAGTGCAGGCTGACGCGGTGACCCATCACCTTGCGGACCTGCTCGGCCACGGCATCGTCGCGCACCGTGAAGTAGAACATTTCGACCGAGGTGCCCGGCAGCGACACCAGCGCAAGCTCGCCCTCCCAGGTCTTGCACAGCCAGCCCTTGTCGGAGAACTTCTGCACCCAGCCCGCGCGCTCGCCGGTGGAGTAGTTCCACCACAGCACGAAGCTGAAGTAGCCGGTGAGCACCACTGCCAGGATGACGATGCCGATGAGGAAGCTCTTGAGCATGTGGGGCCCTGTGTCGTTCGCTCAACCGCGATCGTCGCACATTGCGCGGCCGCGATCTCGACCGTGGGCGCCGTTGTGGCGCGGCCGTCACTGGTGGGGCCGCTACATGCGGCCGGGCAGCCACAGCGCAATGATCGGGAACGCGATCAGGATCACCAGCCGCAGGATGTCGGTCAGCACGAACGGGATCACGCCCTTGAAGATGGTTGTGAAGGTGACGTCCTGCACCACGCTCTTGATGACGAACACGTTCATGCCCACCGGCGGGTGGATCAGGCCGAGTTCGACCGTCATCACGATGATCACGCCGAACCAGATGGGGTCGAAGCCGAGGTGCGTGATCACCGGGAAGATGATCGGCACCGTCAGGATGATCATCGCCATCGCGTCCATCAGGCAGCCGAGCACCAGGTACATCACCATAATCAGCGCCAGCACGCCGTAGGGGCCGATGCCCAGCCCGGTGAGAAAGGCGGTGAGCTTCTGCGGCGTCTGCGTGATGGTGAGGAAGTAGCCGAACAGCAGCGCACCGATCAGCACCGTGAACACCGCCGCCGCGGTGCGCGTGGCCTGCAGCAGCGCGGTGCGGATGCCGGCGCGATCGAGCTTGCGCCGCAGCACGCCGAGCAGGAAGGCGCCGCCGGCGCCCACACCGCCGGCCTCGGTGGGCGTGAACACGCCGCCGTACAGGCCGCCGATCACGAAGGCGAACAGCACCAGCGACGGCCACACGTCTTTCAGCGCGATCAGGCGTTCGCGCCACGGCTGCGCGGGGCCGGCCGGCAGCAGTTTCGGACGCATCGCGACGATGGCGCCGATCGTCAGCACATACATGCTCATCGCCAGCAACCCCGGCAGCACGCCGGCCATGAAGAGCTTGCCGATGTCCTGCTGCGTGATCACCGCGTACACCGCGAGCACGGTCGACGGCGGCAGCATCGCACCCAGCGTGCCACCGGCGGCGATGACGCCGGTGGAGAAACTTTGCGGATAACCGTAGCGCCGCATCTCCGGATAGGCCACTGTCGAAAACGTTGCCGCGGTGGCGACCGACGAGCCGCAGATCGCCGCGAAGCCTCCGCACGCCAGCACGGTGGCCATGCCCAGCCCGCCCCGCAGATGGCCGACGCACGCATTGGCCGCGCGAAAGAGCTCGCGGCTGACCCCCGACACCGAGACGAACGCGCCCATCAGCATGAACATCGGGATCACGCCGAAGGTGTAGTCGGTGACCGTGCGCATCGAGGTCTGGCCGATCAGCTTGAGCGCCGGCCCGCCGCCGGCGATCAGCGCGTAGCCCGAGATGCCGACCAGCCCCATCGCCATGCCCACCGGCACGCGCAGCAGCATCAGCACGAACAGGACCACGAAGCCAGCAACGGCGATGAGGTCGGTGCTCATGGGTGATTGAGCGAGGCAAAGCCGTGGCACGTGTCGTCGAACACCATGAGCGTGCCTGCGCGGTGGGCGGTGTCCGGTGGGGGCGACTTGTGGGGCGGCGAGAAGCGCAGCGTCGGGGTCGGCGCGCGCGCAGCGCACGCTTCCACCTCTGACTCGCCGCGATTGTTCGAGCGCAGCGAACGCAGTGAGCGCAGCGAGTTTCGCGGCGCGACCCCGGCGCGAGCATCGCAGCGGAGTCGATGCGCAGCATCGACCGCCACAGTAGGAGCTCCGACCGGGCACCGGCCGCCGCGCCGCGCACAGGATCCGAATGAATGCACGGTGACCTACTCCTGCACCCGTTGCACAACCTGCTCGTCGTGCAGCAGCTCGGGGTTGAACACCAGGCGCCAGGCGCGGATTGCGATCAGCACCACCGCGCACACGTCGCCCACCCATGCCAGTGCGAACAGCGGCCACGTTGGCAGGTTGAGATCGAAGGTCTGCACGTTGTCGTTGTAGGTGCCGCGCACCTTGTCGAACAACATGATCGTCTGCACTGTCACCACGAACAGCAGCACCAACGTCGCGAAGACGTCGATGAAGCGCTTCATGCGCGGCCCGGCGCTGGTCCACACCAGGTCGACGGTGATGTGGCCGCCGCGGTAGCTGGTGGCTGCGATGCCCCAGAAGATCAGCACGCCCAGTAGCAGGCGTCCGAAGTCGTAGCTGTCGGGGATGCTGGTGTTGAAGAACTTGCGCAGCAGCACCGAGATGAAGATGTCGGCCGCGACGATGCCGACGAACGTGGCCGCCAGCCACTCGATGACATGGATGATGCGGTCGGCGAGGTTGCGCTGGGCCATCGGGGCTCGCGACGGGCCTGCGGCTTCAGCGCCGCGCAGTGACCACGCTGCGCCTGAGAACCCGCAGCGTCACAACGCTGCGTTGTGCTTCACCAGGCTCTGGTGCAGGCTCTCGAGCACCTGCTTGGGGTCGGCGCCGGCCTTCTTGGCAGCCTCGGCCCACTGGTCGGTGACCGGTGCCACCGCCTTGCGCCAGGCGTCGATCTGCTCGGGCGTGAGCTTGATCATTTCGTGGCCCGGCAGCGCCGCCATCTTGACGCGGCCGTTGGCCTCGAAGTCGGCCCAGGGGCTGGCCACCTTCTCGGCCCATTCGGTGGTGCAGTGCTCGTCGATCACCTTCTTCTGCGCTGGTGACAGCGACGCGATCTTGTCCTTGTTCATCACCCAGACGAACGGCGTGGCGTACAGCGGTGCGTCGATGTGGTACTTGACGACCTTGTCGATGCCAAACAGGAACAGCGACCCCCACGGGAACGTGATGGCGTCGGCCACGCCGCGCTCCAGCATGTCGCGCGCCTCGGGCGCCGAGCTCTGCACGTTGGTGCCGCCCAGCGTGGTGACCATCTGGCCGATCGTGCTGGTGGCGGGCCGCACCTTCATGCCGGCCAGGTCGCCCGGCATCACGACCTTCTTCTTGGTGGTGCTCAGGCTGCCCGGGTCGTGCAGGAACGCGAAGCAGAAGTACACGTCCTTCATCTCCTTGGCCGCGTATTGGCGGTACCAGGCGTCGACCGCCGCGGTGCCGCCCTTGGCGTTGCTGGCCTGGAACGGCAGCGACGCGGCGGCGAAGATCGGAAAGCGCCCCGGCTGGTAACCCGGGTTCACGTAGGCGGCGTCGGCGATGCCGTCGCGCGCCATGTCGTAGTGATCGAACGCCTTGCCGAGCTGCTCGCTCGGAAACAGCGTCGCGGTGATCGTGCCGCCCGAGGCGCTCTTTATGTCGTCGGCCCAGGCCTGCAGTGCTGGGTTCAGCGGGTGCTGCGCCGGCACCCAACTCGACAGCTTGAGCATGACCGGCTTGTCTTGTGCGAATGCGGACGCAGCCAGCAACGCGGCGCCGAGGACGAGGGATCGATGAAGGGTGCGCACGAACGTCTCCAGAAAAAGACCGGCGCCATTGTGGCAACCCAGCGATGTCCGCCGGTACGGGGTTCCCCGGGTGGCCCGATGCCATCGTCGGCCAGGGCCACTTCACGAATCAGGTTGCGGGGTCGGGCTGCGACCGCGCTTGCAGCGCCTGTTCGCGCCACAGGTCCCACGGCCGCGTCACCTGGCCTTCGTTGGTGATGCGGGTGGCGTCGGCTTCTTCGGGGGTCAGCGTGACCACCTCGCCGAGCGGCAACGAACCCAGCAGGAGTTTTGCATTGACTTCGGTGTAGACGGCGCGGAACACCGCCACGCGCAGCGACGGCGCCACCACCGTGCAGCCGTGGCCGCGCATCAGCACCACGCGCGCGGACCCGAGCGTGCGCGCCAGCGCGGCGCCGAGCTCGCGGCTGCGGATCAGCAGATCGCTCGCCGCACCCGCATGGTCGCGGATCTCGAACAGTGTCGGACCCTGCGGGGCATCGGCGCCACCGAGGAAGCCGGCCATGTGGCACACCGGCTGCAGGCGCACGCCGCGCGCGATGCAAAACGGCAGCACCGCCGGCGAATGGTTGTGCACCACCGCCATCACGTCGGGCCGCGCCTTGTAGATCTCGCTGTGGATGCAGCGCTCGAGGTAGCCGCGCGGCGCGTCGCTGGCCAGCGGCTCGCCGGTGGCCACCGCGTATTGCACGATGTCCTGCGCGCCCACGCGCGCCGGCGCCATGTTGCGTGCCAGCAGGAAGCGGCCCGCGTCGCGATCGTGGCGCGCGCTGACATGGCCGAACGCATCGACGACGCCTTGTTGGTACAGGATGTGGTTGGCGTCGACCAGGTCGCGCACCAGCTCGGCGCTGGCATCGGTGAGGGCGCTGCTCATGGGCTCAGGGTAACCGAACTTGCCGCGCCATCGCGGCCGCGGCTACGCTGTACGCGGCGACGAATCGAACGAGGTGCATGGGTGTTTCGCATCGGATGTGCGGTGTGGGTGGCATGGGTGTCCCTTTGGGCCGGCGCAGCTTCGGCGCAGACGGCCGCCGACTGGCCTACGCGCCCGGTGACGCTGGTGGTGCCGTCGTCGCCCGGTGGTGGCACCGATGTCTATGGCCGCATCCTGGCGCAGGCGCTCACCGAGCACCTCAAGCAAACTTTCGTGGTCGACAACAAGCCCGGTGCCAGTGGCGCCATCGGCGCCACCGTGGTGGCCAGGGCCGACGGCGACGGCTCCACGCTGCTGGTGGCCTCGAACTCGTCGCTCGGCATCAACCCGGTGCTGCTGAAGAACCTCGGCTACGACGTGCAACGCGATTTCGCGCCGGTGACGCGCGGCGTGATCGCGCCGATGGTCGTGGTGGCGCACCCCGATGCGAAAGTGAAGACGCTCGCCGAACTGCTGGAGCGCGGCCGCCGCGAGCCGGGGCAGCTGTTCTACGGCAGCGCCGGCGTCGGCAGTCCGCTGTACATCGGCATGCGCATGATCGAGGTAGCCGCGGGTGCGCAGTTCGGCCACGTGCCGTACAAGGGCGCCGGTGCGGCCTACACCGATCTGCTGGGCGGCCGGCTGCAATTCATGCTCACCGATCTGGCCAGCGTGCGCCAATACATCGACGCCGGCAAACTGATGGCGCTGGCGGTCACCGACAAGACGCCGCTGTTGCCCGCCACGCCGACGCTGGCCGAGGCCGGGCTGCCGGGCATCCAGGCGTTCACCTCGTTCTCGGTGCTGTTGCCGGCCAAGGCGTCGCCGGCGCTGGTGCAACGCGTGGCGCAGGAGGTGGCGCGCGCGATGAAGAACCCGGCCGCCGCCGCCAGGCTCGAGCAGCAGGCGCTGATCCCGGTGTTCGACACGCCCGAGCAGTTCGCTGCCTCGCTGCGCGAGGAGCAGCGCAACTGGGGCAACTTCATCCGCGAACACCACATCACCGCCGAATGACCCGCACGACTGGCAAGCTGCGCCTGTCGGTGGCGATGGGCGACTACGACCGCACGCGCGCGCTGCTCGACGGCCGCGTGCAGGTCGACGGCGTCAACCCGGTGACCATGGCGCTGCCACCCGAAGAAACCTTCTTTCGCGCGCTGCGGCAGCAGGCGTTCGACGTCTGCGAGCTGTCGTTGTCGAGCTACGTCGTCACCGTTTCGCGCGGCGAGTGCCCGTACGTGGCTGTGCCGGTGTTCCTGTCGCGCGCGTTTCGCCACACGTCGATCTGGGTGCGCAAGGACCGCATCCGCACACCGCAAGACCTGAAAGGCAAGCGCGTCGGCGTGCCCGAGTATCAGCTCACCGCCAACGTGTGGGCGCGCGCCATCCTGCAAGACGATCACGGCGTGCACCCGCGCGACATCACGTGGGTGCGCGGCGGCATCCACGAGCCGCAGCGGCCCGAGAAGATCGCGCTGACGCTGCCCGCCGACGTGCACGTGCAGCCCGCGCCCGCGGGGCGCACGATCTCGGACCTGCTCGATGCCGGCGAGATCGACGGCTTCATCGCGCCGCGCCCGCCCGCCGGTGCCGCCGCGCGCAACCCGCACGTGGGCTGGTTGTTCGACAACCCCACCGCAGCGGCCACAGATTGGTACCGCCGCACCGGCATCTTTCCGATCATGCACGTGGTGGGGGTGCGCCGCGCGCTGGCTGAAGCCCACCCGTGGCTGCCGGGCGCCGTGCTCAAGGCCTTCACGCAGGCCAAGGCGATGGCGCTGGAGGCGCTGGCCGACACCTCGGCCACCAAGGTGACGCTGCCGTTCGTCGAAGAGCAGTTGAAGGCCGCGCGCGAGACGCTCGGTGAAGACTTCTGGTCGTATGGCGTGGCCGGCAACGAATCAACGCTGCAGTACTTTCTGCGCCACCACCATGGGCAAGGCCTGTCGGCGCGTGCGATGTCGGTGGACGAGTTGTTCCACTCCAGCACCTACGAGAGCCACCGCATCTGAGCCGATCGGTGTCAGGCCCAGCGCGGCAGCAGGCGCAGCGCGTTGTCGTGCTCGATGGCGCGCAGCTCGGCGCTCGAGAAGCCGTAGTCGGCCAGCCCTTTGACGTTGTCGATGCCGGTGCGATACGGATAGTCGGAGCCGAACACGATCTGCGAGGGCTTGACCAGGCGCGTCAGCGAGGCCAGCGCCATCGGATGCGCCGACCACGCGGTGTCGTAGTAGAAGCGCTGCAGCTCGTGCAGCACGCCGCGCGGCACCCGCGGCGCCAGCGACGGGTCGAGCACGGGCATCTTCAGCAGCCGCTCGGTGAGGAACGGCAGCGTGCCGCCGGCGTGGCTGAAGATGAACTGCAGGTCGGGGCAGCGCGCCGCGGTGCCCGAGAACACGATCTGCGTGATCGCGCGCGAGGTGTCGGTGCCGAACTCGATCACCGTGGGCGGCACGTCGGGCTGCAGCGTGCGGCAGCAGTTGGCCGCCGTGGGGTGCGTGTAGAGCACGGCCTTGCGGCGGTTGAGCTCGTCCATCACCGGATTGAACTGCGCGTGGCCGAGCCACTTGTCGCCGTAGCTGGTGAGCAGCCCGATGCCGTCGGCCTTCAGCACGTCGAGCGCGTATTCGAGCTCGCGCAGCGCGCCGTCGCTGTCTTGCATCGGCAGCATCGCGAACGAGCCGAAGCGGCCGCGGTGATCCTGCGCCAGCCGCGCCTGGTATTCGTTGCACTCGCGAGCGATGCGGCGGGCGTTGGCGGCGTCGGCAAAACCCACCTGCGGTGTGGTGACCGACAGCATCGCGGTGGCCACGCCGGCGGCGCCCATGTCGTCGAGCGTCTTGGCCAGCGTCCAGTTCTTGACGATCGGCGGCGCCTGGTTGACGCGGTCGAGCTCGGCCACGTAGGCGGGCGAGAACACGTGGTGGTGGATGTCGATGCGCGATGCGGCCGTGCCTGCGCCCGGCGCTGCGCAGCCGGCAGCGCCGGCGGCCAGCAAGCTCGTGAGAAAGCCGCGCCGCGTGGGGTGGCAGGAGCAGGCGGAGCGCATTGTCGTCATCGGGTGGACTCCTGGCGTGTTCGCGCGTCGGCGCGGGCTATTTGCCGAGGCCCATCTGCCTGCCGACGTCGCTGTAGACCTTGACCTTGTCCTTCATGAAGGCATCCATCTGCTCGACGCCGACGTTCACCAGCTCGAAGCCGCTCTTGGCCGCGAGCTCCTTCATCTCGGGGTCGGCGTTCATCGCGGCCCACAGCTCCGACAGCCGCTTGCGCGCCTCGGGCGACGTGGCCTTGGGCACGCCGATGCCGCGGAACGCGCCGTCGACCCAGTCGACACCGAGCTCCCTGAACGTCGGCGTGTCGGGCAGCAGCGGATGCCGCTGCTCCATTGCCACCGCCAGTGCGCGCACCTTGCCCTTGTTGTTGATCGCGAACGCGGTGTAGGTCATGCTGCCGTCGACGTGGCCGCCGAGCACGGCCATCGTCATGTCGCCGGTGCCCTTGAACGGCACGTAAGTGGTCTGGATGCCGAATGCGGCGTTCATGCGCTGGTGCGCGGCGTGGTTGGCCGAGTTCAGGCCCGAGCCGCCGAGGTTGAGCTTGCCTGGCTGATCCTTCGCGGCCTTGACGAAATCGGCCCAGCTCTTGATCGGGCTGGCTTCAGGCACCACCAGCGCGTCGGGCGTGTAGTGGAACCAGAACACCGGCGTCACGTCGTCTGTCTTGTACTGCACGACGCCTTCCATCGGTTGCAGCACCATGTGCGGCAGGTTGATGCCGACGATGTTCGCGCCGTCGGCGGGCAGCGTGTTGGTTGTGCCCCACAGCAGCGCCCCGCCGGCGCCGGCCTTGTATTGAATGACCGTGTCGATCGCCGGGCACTTTTTTTTCAGCACCAGCTGCTGGTGGCGCGCCGACAGATCCGACTCGCCGCCCGGCGGAAACGCCTGCCAGTACATGACGTTCTTGTCGGGGCAGGGTTGCGCGCTCGCGGGCAAGCCAGTCAGTGCGGCGGCGGCCACGACTGCCGCGGCGAAGAAGCGTGGGTGCATGGGTGGCCCTTGGCGTGAAGGCCCGATGCTGCGGTCAAGCCGCTGCGCGCGCCACAGGGTTGGCCTGGATACGTTGAATCACCGCGGCAGTCACCTGCCTGGTGGTGGCCGCGCCGCCGAGGTCGCGCGTGTGCAACGCGGGATCGGCGGTGACCGACTCGATCGCCGCCATCAGCGTGCGCGCGGCGTCGGTCTCGCCCAGGTGCTCGAGCAGCATCACGCACGACCAGAAGGTGCCGATCGGGTTGGCCAGGCCTTTGCCCATGATGTCGAACGCCGAGCCGTGGATCGGCTCGAACATGCTCGGGTAACGTCGCTCGGGGTCGATGTTGCCGGTGGGCGCGATGCCCAGGCTGCCCGCCAATGCGGCGGCCAGGTCGGAGAGGATGTCGGCGTGCAGGTTGGTCGCCACCACGGTGTCGATGCTGGCCGGCCGGTTGACCATGCGCGCGGTCATCGCGTCGACCAGTTCCTTGTCCCAGCGCACGTCGGGAAAGTCGCGCGCCACCTGTGCGGCGATTTCATCCCACATCACCATCGCGTGGCGTTGCGCATTGCTCTTGGTCACCACCGTGATCTGCTTGCGCGGCCGCGAGCGCGCGAGGTCGAACGCGAAGCGCAGGATGCGCTCGACGCCGCTGCGCGTCATGATCGACACGTCGGTGGCCACCTCGATCGGATGGCCCTGGTGCGCACGGCCGCCGACACCGGCGTATTCGCCCTCGGTGTTCTCGCGCACGATCACCCAGTCGAGGTCTTTGGGTGCGCAACGTTTAAGCGGCGCGTCGATGCCGGGCAGGATGCGCGTGGGCCGCACGTTGGCGTACTGATCGAAGCCCTGGCAGATCTTCAGACGCAGACCCCACAGCGTGACGTGATCCGGGATCTCGGGGTCGCCGGCCGAGCCGAACAGGATCGCGTCCTTGTTGCGCAAGGCATCGAGGCCGTTGGCGGGCATCATCACGCCGTGGGCGCGATACCAGTCGCCACCCCAGCCGAAGTCTTGGAATCCGACGCGAAAGCGCCCGCTGGTTTCCGCCAGCGCTTGCAACACTTCGGCGCCGGCGGGAATCACCTCTTTGCCGATGCCGTCGCCGGGAATGGTGGCGATGCGATAGGTCTTCATGCACTGGGCTCCTCGTCGGAAAGAATATGCGGCTCGCTACTTGCGTCGCAATTGCCCCGCAGCACCGAGCCAGCGCCCCGCGTCGGCGGCGAGCCACTCGCGAGCCAATGGATCGTCCTTGACGTACGCGTCCAGAAACGCCGTGCTCACCTGCTGGGCCGCGATGACTCGCATCTGAAGTTCGCTCGTCGTGAGATTGCCATTGCCCGCACCGTCGCCCGCGGCGGCCGAGCGATCACGGCCTGAACCCACATCATTGCCTGTCGCGGTCCCGCCGCCACCGCCTCGCCTGGAACTGCGCCGTGTCTGGCCCGCGTCGTCGCCGCCCGACCCTTGCGGGCGCTTCGATGCGTGGGCGGAAGACCGGATCTCCGCAGCGGCGTTGCCGCTGAGGCCGGCGTGTGGCAGCCCGCGCAGCGATAGCAGGTACTTGTCGGGCCCGAGCATGTGGCTGAAGGGTGCGCCACGGACGTATGCGCCCTCAACGAGACCCAAGGGGTCTGTGTCCAGGTCGCTGGTGATCGACATCACCGGTGCGCGGATGTTGCGATAGCGGTCGTCGCTCGCACCTTCTGCGATGCTGGCGTAGGGGCTCAATGCGATGGCCGCACGAATCTGCAGTCGGCTCGCAAGATCATCGGTGTCGCGAACCTGCTCGCCGGCCGCTGCCATCACCGTGTAGGCGCCGAGGTCGAAGCCAGCGACTGCCATCTTGTTCCAGTCGAGTTGCTGCCAATGGGCTTGCCCAGCGCCAGTTCTGCGTCTGCCCTCGGCCACGAGATCGGCCAGGAGTTGCGTGCGCCGGTGCACGGCGCCTGCGGAGTAGTGCTGCCGTCCGAGCGCCTTGAACTCACCCGAGCGGGCAAGCTCCGATCGAAACGCGTTGGCATCTTCATCCATCAGCTGCACGGAGACCACGGCATAGCCGGCGGCCGCCCACACTGCATGCCAGCGCTCGCCGGACTCGCTCGACTCCCCGAGGCCGGGCAGGTAGATCACGATGGGTGTCGTGCCCTCGCGGGTCGGGCGCACGACGACGACGCTGACGAACTGACCCGCCGATTGCATCCAGGTCGTGGTTTCCGTGGCGAACGGATCCTGCTCGGTCGATGCGTAGCCCTTGGCTGCAAACTCACGCACGAGTGCCTCGTCCTGCTGTGAAGGTCCATGGGTCGTGCAGGCTGCGATCCACCACAGCAGCGCGGCCGAGGCGGCCAGGCAAGCGCGGCCCACCGTGGCAAGCATGGCCGTCGTCGGTGGCTGACTCATGTTCATTCGCGGGGCCCGATCACTGCGGCCGCCGGATTCGGTGCGCAGCGCCGTTGACGCTGACGCGTTCCTGTGAAGCCTCGATCGCTGATTTGTAGCGGGCGCATGTGCTGACGAACGATGTGGCTGCCCTGCGTTGCGCGGCTGCGTGCAGGACTCGCAGCAACCTCAGCGAAGTCGCAGACATGACTGGGCATCCCGGGCCATCGTGCACAACTCTAAGGCCTTTGGCGGCCGTGGCTCGCCCGCCGTGCGCCTTCAACATTGTTCAGCCCGTCCTCAGCTCGCGGGTCGTAGCGGATGGCGATGGCTCACATAAGGGGTGCACAACCGCGCGCCGCGCGATCACACTGGAGCTGCATTGTTCTCCTCTCCCTTCCAAGGGGTTGTGGCCAGGCGGGTGATCTCGCGCTGGCCTCTTTCTTCTCCCTGATTTCCTCGATCGACCGGCCGCGCGCTGCGGCACGCGCGGCCTGGCGGCTGATCGTGCCTACTGGAAAGCGCTCCAGGGTTGACCGAGCCACGTGGCGCTCGGCGTGGCACTCCCGGCGGGATAGAAAGCGAAGTCGACGAGGATGCTGCTTTGAGACTTGATCTCCAGTGCAGCATCCTGCATCCACATGCGGCCCGCGCTGGGCGGGCCCTATGCGCCGTCGGGCGGACAGGGTCGGGCCACGGTCCGTTGCCGACGACCTTTTTCGTCTACCGCAAATGAGACCAGGCCGCATTGACCTCGCGCAGCTGTACTCAACAAAGGTCGATTTGCGCTAGCGCAAACGAGGCCGCAAGGAGGGTCGCGATAAGCGCCTACAGTGGCCTACTGCAGCACGACAAACGGAACTTCGATGGAATTCACGAGCAGGGTGGCAGTCATCACCGGGGGCGGCAGCGGCATCGGCCGCGCAGTCGCCGCCGCGATGGCGCGGCGCGACTTGGCCGCGGTGGCGCTGGTGGACGTGAGTGAAGCGATCGCGGGCGTCGCCGACCAGCTCAATGCCGATGCGGGCCGCACGGTGGCGATCCCCTTCCAGGGCGACACCACCGACGAGAGATTCCGTGCCTCGGTCTACGACACGATGAGCGCCAAGTACGGCGCGGTGTCGCTGTGCGTGCCGGCCGCGGGCATCACGCGCGACGACCTGGCGATACGGATCGACAAGAACACCGGCAAGGCGCGCATCTACCCGCTCGAGCAGTTCAAGCTGGTGGTCGACGTCAACCTCATCGCGCCGGTGTACTGGGCGCTGGAGATGATCGGCCGCATCGCCGAAGACCGAGCGGCCAAGGGCCTGACGCGCTGGGTGCCCGACGACGGCATCCAAGGCTCGGTGGTGTTCATCGGCTCGATCTCGTCGCAGGGCACCCGCGGCCAGATCTCGTATGCCAGCACCAAGGCTGGCCTGGAGGGTGCCGCCGCCACGATCATGAAAGAGGCGATGTTCCACGGCGTGCGCTGCAGCGTCATCCACCCCGGCTTCACCGACACGCCGATGGTGCGCGCGATGGGTGTGGACTACGTGGCCAAGAACATCCTGCCGTTCACCCAGCTCGGCCGGCTGATCAGGCCCGACGAAATCGCCGACGCGATCTGCTTCATGCTCGCCAATGCGGCGGTCAGTGGCGAGCTGTGGGTCGACGCGGGCTGGCATGCGCCGGCGTGAGTGACGCCACGGGACCGACCCATCGGATAGGTTGACCCATCAACTCGAGCTGCAGAAATGGCCACGAAGACCAAGCCCGCCCCCACCGCTCAGGACTTCGATCGGGAGTTCCGCGCCCAGGTGGCGCAGATGACCGCCGGGCTCGCTCCCACCGCATTCACCACCGCCTGGGCCGACTGGGCGATGCATCTGGCCTTGTCCCCGGCCAAGCGACAAGAGCTGCGGCAAGACGCGATGGTGCGCGCGGGCGACACCTGGACGTTCGCGCTTCGTGCCTTGGCCGCCGGGGTGCCGGTGTCGCCCGTCGAAGGCTTTTCCGGCGACCCCGATCGACGCTTCGAAGCCGAGGCCTGGTCGCAGTTTCCGTTCAACGTCTTCGCGCGTGCGTACCAGAACAACCTGGCCCTGATGAACGAAGCCGTGCGCGACGTCAGTGGCGTCACCGACTATCACGCCCAGCTGCTGGAATTCGCAGTGCGCATGCTGCTCGATGCGACATCGCCGTCGAACTACCTGGCGTCGAATCCCGAGCTGCTGGCGCTCACCCAATCGGAGCAGGGACAGAACCTGGTGCGCGGGTTCAAGCACGTGGTCGAGGACATCGGGCGCACGCTGAAGGGCAGCGCGCCGGCGGGCGCCGAGGAATTCGAGGTCGGCAAGAACGTCGCCGTGACAGCCGGCAAGGTGGTGTTGCGCAACGAGTTGATCGAGGTGATCCAGTACGAGCCGGCGACCTCGACGGTCTGCGCCGAGCCGGTCCTGATCGTGCCTGCCTGGATCATGAAGTACTACATCCTCGACTTGAGCGCGCGCAATTCGATGGTGAAGTACCTGGTCGAGCAGGGCCACACCGTGTTCATGATGTCGTGGAAGAACCCCGATGAGCGCGACCGTGACATCGGCATGGACGACTATCTCGAAAAAGGGCTTCGCGCTGCGGTCGACGCCGTCGCCACGATCGTGCCCAAGCGCAAGATCCACGCCGTGGGCTATTGCATCGGCGGCACCTTGCTCGCCATCGGCGCAGCGGCGCTCGCGCGCGACCGGGACGAGCGGCTGGCCTCGATCACGATGTTCGCCGCGCAGACCGATTTCTCCGAGCCCGGCGAGCTGGCCTTCTTCATCAATCCGAGCCAGTTGGCGATGCTCGAAGCCACGATGCACCGCAAGGGCGTGCTCGAGAGCCGGCAGATGGGCGGAGCGTTCGCGATGTTGCGTGCACGCGATCTGCTGTGGCAGCCCATCGTCAACCAGTACCTCAAGGGCCAACGCGATCGAATGATCGACCTGATGGCCTGGAATGCAGACGGCACGCGCATGCCGTGGCGGATGCACACGGAGTATCTGTACCGGCTCTACCTCGACAACGAGCTCGCGACGAACCGCTTTCCGGTCGGCGGCAAGCTGATCCGGCTGTCGGACATCAGCGTGCCGATGTTCGTCGTGGGCACCGAGGCCGATCACGTCGCGCCGTGGAAGTCGGTCTACAAGGTGGACAACCTCGTCCGCTCGGACGACCTCACGTTCCTGCTGACCGCCGGCGGCCACAACGCAGGGATCGTGGCCGGCCCGGTCCATCCCAGGCGCCACTACCGCATTCGTACGCGCCGGCTGGCCCAGGCGCATCTGGCGCCGGAGGATTGGATGGAGGCGGCCACGAAGCACGACGGCTCCTGGTGGCCTGCCTGGCAAAGGTGGCTCGTGGAGCATTCCGGCGCCAAGACCAAGCCGCCTGCGATGGCAGCTCCGCACAAGGGCTATCGCGTCATCGAAAACGCTCCGGGACAATACGTGCGGCAACGGTAGAAGAGCGGTCCAGCCCTGCGATCACGCCTCGAGCATGCTGATCGCCTGCACCAGGCTGCGCCGCATCCGCGACAGCGCGTGGGCGAGCATGCCGATCTCATCGCGGCTGCGCGCGACGAAATCGGGCGCCTCGATTTCGCCGAGGCTGATGCGGTCGGCGAGCGCCGAGATCTTCGTGATCGGACGGATGAACATCCACCACAGCAGCAGATTCAGAATCAAGGCGACCGCGAGCAGCACGCCCAGCAGCGAGCCCATGAAAACCCGGAACGTGCCCTCGGCGCGCGCCAGCGCGAACGTCTCCGGGATCTGAATGATCTGCGCCCCGATGATCTCGCCGGCCTTCCAGCCGAAGCCTCCTGCGCTGCCGTACTTGGCGATCATCGTTGGCGGCGCAAGCTCGGCGGTGTCATGGCAGCGCAGGCACTGTGCGCCCGCCTTCAACGGCTTGGCGACGAACAGCATGCGCCCGTTGGGCGTGTCGCGTTGCCCGAACAACGGCGCCTTGACCGCACCGTTGCGAAACGAGTTGACGATGTCGCTTTCCCACTCGACCGCCTTGTTCGCCGGGTTGGTGGGGTTCAACGTCGCCTCGCGATACAGGAACTGCTTGTAGTCGGGGTTGGCTTCGCGCAGGTTCCTCAACAACTCGATCGCCGAGAACGCCGACACCATCTCCGGACGAAATTCGTACTTGATCTGCGTCTCGAGCAGCGGCGCGATGTTGGCGCTGGTGTAGCTGCGCACCGACAGCGCGCTCTCGATCAGCAGCTTGGCGTTCTCGTAGATCTCATCGCGGGCGTTGCTTTGCAGCAGATCGCGCAACACAAAGGTGGTGGCCGCGATGCCGATCGCGAACACGATGGTCAGTACCAGATTGAACTTCAGCAGCAGCTTCATGCCCGACTCCTTGTCGTCTGGCGGTTTCAGGGGTTCCTGTCATCGCGCCTCAACCGTCAGAACGCATTCCAGGCGGCCAAACTGACATGCGGGCGGCGCGTGATGCAGCGATGCAGAATGCGCCGGGTGGCCCGGGATCCATCGGCATGAAGACTGCACAAGGGGCGATCGACGCATGAGCGAGCGGCTCACGGTGCTGCTGTCGCGCATGGCCGATGGCGACCGCGCTGCCCGCGATGCGGTGTTCGTGGCGGCCTATCGCGAGCTGCAGCGCCTGGCCCACTCCCGCCTGTACGACGCGGGTCGCAACACCGTGCTGGACCCCACCGCGCTGGTGCACGAGGCGTACCTGCGCCTGGTTCAGACCGGGCAGCTGCAGTTCGACGATCGGCGGGCGTTCTTCGGCTACGCTTCGCAGGTGATGCGATCGGTGATCGTCGACACGGCCCGCGCGAGATCGGCCGAGCGGCGCGGCGGCGATGTGCAGAAGATGACGCTGTCCACCGACCTGGCGGACGGCCTGCAGCAAGACGAGGTGGCGATCGTTCAGGTGCACGATGCGCTGCAAGAGCTGGAGCAGGCCGATGCGCGCGCCGCGCGGATGGTGGAGATGCGCTACTTCGGCGGCTACAGCGACCGCGAGATCGCCGACACTTTGCAGATCACCGAGCGCACCGTGCAGCGCGACTGGGAGAAGGCCAAGATGCTGTTGCGGGCGATCCTGCGGCCGGACTGAAGGAGCGCTCCGTCATGAAGCTGTCGACCGAGCAGCTGGCGCGCATGAGTCGGTTGCTCGACGAGGTGGTCGACGCCGATGAAGCGGCGCGGCAGGCGTGGCTGCAAGCGCTCGCCGCCGAGCATCGCGACCTCGAGCCGGCACTGCGGCGCGCCTTGCTGCCGGGCCCGGGCCGGCCTGCCGCCGACAAGGTGTTGGCCGCGCCGCTGCAGCTGGGTGCCGGTGGCGACCCACCGGCCCCAAGCGGCCTGCAGGAGGGCGACCTGGTGGGCCCCTATCGGCTGACGCGGCCGCTGGGGGCCGGCGGCATGGCCGAGGTGTGGCTGGCGCAGCGTGCCGATGGCGCGTTCAAGCGCGAGGTGGCCCTCAAGACGCCGTCGCACGTGCCATGGCGGCAGGACTTGACCCCGCGCTTTGCGATCGAGCGCGACATCGTGGCCGCTCTGGAGCACCCCCACATCGCGCGCTTCTTCGACGCCGGGGTGAGTCAAGACGGCAGGCCGTACCTCGCGCTCGAGTACGTGGCCGGCAAGAACCTGCTGACGTGGGCCAACGAGCACCGCCTGGGCATCCGCGAGCGCGTGGGCCTGTTCCTGCAGGTGCTGGAGGCGGTGCAGTACGCACACGACAAAGGCGTGTTGCACCGCGACCTGAAGCCCGGCACCGTGCTGGTCACCGATGCCGGGCAAGTGAAGTTGCTGGACTTCGGGGTCGCCCGGTTGATGCAGCGGCCCGCCGAAGCCGACCTCACGAAGCTGTATGGACGTGCGCTGACACCGGGGTACGCCAGTCCGGAGCAACTCCAGGGCGAAAGCATCGCCGCCGCCAGCGACGTCTACTCGCTGGGGGTGGTGCTCTACGAACTGCTGTCGGGACGCCCGCCTTTCGAGATGGCGGGCCGGGCGATCGCGCCCGACCGCGCCGTGCAGCGGCCCAGCGCGCGGCTCGATGCCAATGCGGCGGAGCTGCGCGGCGGCAGCCTGACCCGGGTCGTGCGCGCCGTGCAGGGCGATCTGGATGCGATCACTCTCAAGGCGCTCTCGCATTCAGTGCCGGATCGATACGACAGTGCAGGGGCCTTCGCGCGCGACCTGCGCAGATACCTGTCGGGCGAGCCCGTGCAGGCAGTGCCGGACTCGTTGCGCTACAGAGCCGGCAAGTTCGTGACCCGAAACCGCGCGGGCGTTGCCCAGGCGGCGGCCATTGCAGTGGTCCTCGCGGCCATGGGCTATGTGGCGCTGCGCTACGGCCCACCCGGTGCCAGCGGCCCGACCCCGAACGCAACCGTCGCGTCGTCTGCGGCGCCGGTGTCTCCTGAAGACAAGTCCATCGCCGTGCTGCCCTTCGCCGACATGAGCGAGAAGCACGACCAGGAGTATTTCTCCGACGGGCTGTCGGAACAGCTGATCGACCGCCTGGCCCGCAGCCCGAACCTTCGCGTCACCGCGCGCACGTCGGCATTCGCGTTCAAGGGCAGGAACGAGGACGTGCGCTCGATCGCCGCCAAGCTCGGGGTTGCGTACGTGCTGCTGGGCAGCGTGCGCAAGAGTGGAGAGGTGTTGCGCATCAGCGCGCAGCTCGTGCGCGCCGCCGACGGCAACCACCTCTGGTCGCAGACCTACGACCGTGATCTGGCCGACATCTTCAAAGTGCAGGATGAAATCGCCGGGGCCGTGGCGAATGCGCTGGAGGCTGTGTTGAGCGATCGCCCATTGCCGCGTGGCATCAAGGCACCCAACGTCGACGCCTACAACCTCGTGCTGCAAGGCGGTCTCTATGCCAACGGCCCGTTCGAGCGCGATGCGCAACGCGCCGAAGTGTTGTTCAAGAAGGCCATCGAGCTTGATCCCGGATATGCGTTGCCGTGGGTCAAGCTGGCCCTTTTGTACATGCGGCAGGCCTACTTGTCGTGGATGCCGAAGAATGAAGGCAACGCGCTGGCGCGACAAGCGATCGAGAAGGCGCTGCAGATCGAGCCCGACTCGATGGCCGCGCATGCGGCGCGCTTCCGGTATCTGGTCCGAGTCGAGCATCAATGGGCCGACGCGCGTGTCGAGCTCGATCGCATGCGCACCATCGACTCCAGAGATGCACTGCTGTTGCCCGAGTGCGAGGCGACCTTCGCCAGCCTCAGGGGCAACCTCGGTGAGGCCATCAAGATCCAGGGGCAGATCATTCGCCGCGATCCGCTGAACTCGGCGGCCATCGGAACCCTGGCGTCCTATCTTCTCCACGGCGACCGCCTCGAGGAGTCCCTGGCGCTGTTTCGACAAGAGCTGCAGATGAATCCGCACGCCATCGGCAGCCGTGCCCTGATCGGCGTGGATCTGGCGCTGCTCGGCAAGGGCGAGGAGGCGCTGGCAGAAATCGCCGCAGAGCGCCACCAGGGGTACCGGCAATGGGCGCTGTCGATCGCGCACTGGACGTTGGGACATCAAGCCGAATCCGACGCCGCGCTGACGGAGATGAAAAGATCCCCCAGCACCAATGCGTACTACGTGGCCGAGCTCTACGCCATCCGCGGCAACAAGAATCTGGCGTTCGAGTGGCTGAACCGGGCATGCAGCGAGCGCCAGAGCGGTTGCGAGACGCTCAAGATCGATCGGTTCCTGCGCGGCTTGCGCGACGACCGTCGCTACGACGCGTTGCTCGCCAAGATGAAGCTCAGCTCGGGCTGAGCACGCCGCGGCGCAGCTGGTCGCGCTCGATCGATTCGAACAGCGCCTTGAAGTTGCCTTCGCCGAAGCCGTCGTCGCCCTTGCGCTGGATGAATTCGAAGAACACGGGGCCCAGCAGCGTTTCGGAAAAGATCTGCAGCAGCAAGCGTGCCTTGCCATCCTTCGTGCTGCCGTCGAGCAGGATGCCGCGCGTCTGCAACTCGGCGATCGGCTGGCCGTGGCCGGGCAGGCGCTCCTCGAGCATCTCGTAGTACACGTCGTTGGGCGCCGTCATCAGCGGCACGCCGGCCATCGCCAGCTTGTCGATGGTGGCAAAGATGTCGTCGGTGAGCAGCGCCACGTGCTGGATGCCCTCGCCGTTGAACTTCATCAAGAACTCTTCGATCTGCCCCGAGCCCTTGGACGACTCTTCGTTCAGCGGGATGCGGATCTTGCCGTCGGGTGCCGTCATCGCCTTGCTGGTGAGACCGGTGTATTCGCCCTGGATGTCGAAGTAGCGGATCTCGCGGAAGTTGAACAGCTTCTCGTAGTACTGCGCCCAGAACGCCATGCGCCCGCGGTAGACGTTGTGCGTGAG
>JBIODO010000007.1:0-26783 GCA_044445225.1 Burkholderiales bacterium | reverse complement strand
GCCCTGGCACCGCCACCGCCACCGCCACCGCCGCTGAAGCTTGACGCCGACGCGCGGCTCGCGCTGCCGCGATCGGCCTGCTGGCGCGACTGCCCGGCATTGCCGGCGCCGCGTACCGCATTGTCGGAGGCGCCACTGGCACGGTCGCGCGCACCCGCGGAGTCGAAGCTGCCACCACCACCGCGGTTGCTACCCGCGCCACCGCGATCGCCGGCGCCCTGTGCCGCCTGGTTCGCGCGATCGCGCGCGGCCGGGTCGTTGCGCAAATCGTTGCGGCCTTGCGCCGGATCCATGCCGCGGTCTTGCAGCGACGACTGCGCCTGCTGGCGCTGCGCATCGCGGCTCGGGTCCTTGCCACGATAGTCGGCACGCTGGCTGGCATCACCGGCACCCTTGCCGCCGTATTGATCGCGGCTCTTTTGGTCGGCATACGGCACGCCCTTGCGGTTGGCGGCGTTGTGCTGGAAGTTCGACTGGTTGGCGTTGAGCTGGCGGTTGGTGTTGACGCTGTTGTACTTGTTGACGTTGATGTTGACGTTGCCGCCACCCCAGTTGCAACCGCCCCACAGCGAGCCGATGGCCGCGACGCCGATGCCGAACATGATTCCCGACGCGAGCGCCCCGCCCGGGTAGTAATACGGCGGCGGCGGGTAGTAGTAGGGCGGGTACGCCGGGTAGGGCCACGCGCCGTACACGACGGTCGGGTTGTAGGCCGGGACGTACACCGTCTCGGGCTGCGCCGGCTCGATCTTGATCACCGTCTGCTGCGGGGCCGCCTGCTCGACGATCACCTTCTGCTGCTCGCTGGACTTCAGGTTGCCGGCCGCCTGGGCCTTGGTACGCAGGCGTTGCACGGCGTCGAGCACGTCTTTTGACGAGGCCAAGAACGCGTCGCCGAGCTTTTGCACCCAGTCGGGCTGCGCGCCCATCATGTCGAGCACCTGCGGGAACGCGGCCAGCGACTGCACACTCGGATCCCACGTCTGGTCGGCCACGGCCTTGACCGCAGCGTCACCCTTCTGGTCGGGGTGCGCCTTGGCCCACTTGGCGGCGTCGGCCACGTCGGCCGGATAGGTGGCCGCCATCAGCACCTGCGACAGCAGCGAATCGGGGTATAGCGCGATCGGCGCCAGCAGCTGCTCGAGCTGCTCCTTGCTCGCCGGGGCGCCAGCGGGAGCGGCGGCCGACGGCGGCGCGGTGCCCGCCACAGGCGGTGGCTTGGCCGGCGGCGGCGGTGTGGTCTGACCCGCCGCCAACGGCACCACCATCGCCATCAACAGGGCGATGCGGCAGGACTGCCAGCGAATCAGGCGGCGATGCATGGTGGGCGCAGATTATGGTCGATCAACGGGGGCAGCCATTGGACTTTGGTCTTACTCGGTTGATGCGCATCAAAATGAAGGAGTCCGCGGGCCGTGCGCCCGCGGGCACCGACTCGTCGCGACGCATGGGCAGATGTGCATCAAGGCACCGTCGCCTTGTGCCAGCTTGCGTCGGGATCGAAGCGCGTCATCGCGCGCGCGATTGCTTCGGTGCTGGGCCCGAGGTCTTTCTCGTAAACGGCGCCGGCGTGGCTCACCATGAAGGTCATCACACCGGTGTCGCCGTAGCGCAGCGGCCACGCCACCAGCGCGAAGCCGGCGCGCATGCGAGCGCCGATGACGTAGTCGTAAGCGCCGCCCGGCGCGTCGGCGCCCTGCGCGGTGAGGATCTTGTAGTGGTAACCCCAGTAGCCCGGGCCCTTGGGCTGCTGCTGCGCGATCAGCGGCCCGAGCGGGCTCTCGGACTCGTCGAGCTTGGCGGGCCAGTACAGGCCGTCTTTCCTGCCGGGCGAACTCACCAGCTTGCGCGCGTACTCGCGCACGCCCTTGCCGCTGCGGTCTTCGCTGGCGTACTCGCGCTGCGCGTCGTAGTAGGCGAGCACCGCTTGCATTGCGGCCAGCTCGTTGCGCCCGATGCGCTCGGTGCGCAGCCGGTCGGCGCCGGCGACGAAATCGAATTTCCACACGCCGGCCTTGTTCCTGACGATCGGAATCGGCAGCGTGAATGCGGGGTCGGGGCCGACAACGGCCAGTGCAGTGTTGTCGCCTTCCGGCTGGATCTTGTGCGACTGGTCCCAGGCAGCGAGGAAGGCGTCGACGTCGTCGCGGCTGAGGTCATCGGTGGGGATGAAGCGCTTCCATTCCTTGCCGAGCACCGCTTGCAGCGCCTGCGTGTCGTTGGCGCGCATCGCCTTGACCAGCGCCTCGGCCGCCGCGTCGGGCGTGAGGTAGTGCTTCTGCGCGTGCGCCAGCGGCGTTGCGAGCAGGCACGCCAGCAACAGGCACGCCAGCGCAACGGCGCGCGCGAGGTCGGCGATCGATCGGGCCATGCGCGTTCCCTTCGTGCTAGCGCCGGCCACCGCCGCCGCGCCCGCCACCGCCGCGCGCGCCGCCACCACCGCGCGAGGCCATCGATGATTGCCGGCTAGCGCTGGCGCGGTCGAACTGCTGGCGGTTCTGCCCCGGGTTGCTGGCGCCGCGAAACGCATGCTCGTTGCCCCCGAGCGCCTGCGCGCGATCGCGCGACGCGCTGATGTTGCTGACGTTGCCGGCGCCGGCGCCACCACCGCGCCCGCCGCCGCCGGCGAGGGAGCCGTCGCGCCCACCGCCCACGCCGCCCTGGCCGCCGCCGAAGGTGCCGCGGTCGCGCGAGCCCGCGGCAGCGGCCTGTGCGCGCTCACGCGTGGCCGGATCGTTGCGCAGCTGATCGCGCGCCTGCGCCGGGTCCATGCCGCGGCTTTGCAGTGTCGACTGCGCCTGCTGGCGCCGTTGCTCGGTGACGGGATCGCGGCCACGGAAGTTGTTGCGCGCGTCGGCGCCGCCCGTGCCCTTGCCGTAGCGGTCGCGGCTGGCCTGATCGCGTACGGCACGCCCTTGCGGTTGGCGGCGTTGTGCTGGAACTTGTTCTGGTTGGGGTTGATCTGGTGATTGCGGTTGATGTTGTTGAACTTGTTGACGTTGATGTCGATGTCGCCGCGGCCCCAATTGCAGCCGCCCCAGATCGAGCCGATCGCGGCGATGCCGATGCCCCAGAACACGCCGGCGGCGAACGCGGCGCCCGGGTAGTAGCCGGGGTAGTAGTACGAATAGGGTGGCCAGTAGTACGGCGGGTAGTACGGATAGGGCCAGGTGCCGTAGACAACGGTCGGGTCGTACGCCGGCACGTAGATCGTCTCGGGCTGCGCGGGCTCGATCTTGATGATCGTCTGCTGCGGCGCCGCCTCTTCGACGATCACCTTCTGCTGCTCGTTGGACTTCAGGTTGCCTGCGGTCTGCGCTTTCGCGCGCAGGCGCTGCACCGCATCGAGCACATCTTTCGACGACGCGAGGAACGCATCGCCGAGGTTCTGCACCCAGTCGGGCTGGTCGCCCATCGGCTGCAGCACCTGCGGAAACGCGGCCAGCGACTGCACCGATGGGTCCCACGGTTTGTCCTGCACCGCCTGCGTGGCGGCGTCGCCTTTCATGTCCTTGTTGGCCTTGGACCACTTGGCTGCTTCGGCGACGTCAGCCGGGTAGGTGGCCGCCATCAGCACCTGCGAGAGCAGCGAATCGGGATACAACGCGATCGGCGCCACCAACTGCTCGAGCTGCTCTTTGCTGAACGTGGTCGAGCCCGCCGCGCTGGCCGCGGGCGCCGGCGGCACGGCCGCAGGCTGCCCTACAGCCAACGCGTGCAGCAGCGCCACTGCGATAGCGACGACGAACGATCGGCTCAGCCGGCCCATGGTCAACACAACCCAGGCGCGCAGCGTACATCGCCGATGTGAAGCTGCCGGCACCGAGGCGAGAACACTACGGGGCCGCTCGCCAACCAGCCATTGGACTTTGGTCCCACACGGGTTGACGCGCCTCAACAATGGAGCATAGTTCGGCACGCGCTGCGTCAACTTCCTGCGAGCGCAATCGCAGGGCCCGCGAAGGACTCAGGCAGCAGACTCGGCACGACAGGAGGCAGCATGAAACGTCGAACGATGGTGCTGGCGACGACCCTGATCTGTGCCGTGCCTGGCGTCTCGTCCGCGGCAACGAAGGAAGAAAACCAGGCCGAGGTGCGCAAGGCCGCGCAGCAGGCGCTTGCCGCTGTCTACAAAGTGCAGCCGGCAGCGCGCAAGGCCGTCGAATCGGCCGCCGGCTACGCGGCGTTCAGCAACTTCGGGATGAAGATCCTGCTGGCCGGCAGCGGCACCGGCAAAGGCGTCGCGGTCAACAACAAGACCAAGGCGACGACCTACATGAAGATGGCCGAGATCCAGGCCGGCCTGGGCTTCGGCGTCAAGAAGTTCCAGCTGGTCTGGGTGTTCGACAACGAGCAGGCGCTCAACACCTTCGTCAACTCCGGGTGGGAGATTGGCGGCCAGGCCACTGCATCGGCCAAGAGCGGCGAAAAGGGTGCCTCCTACCAGGGCGCCGTGAGCGTCGCGCCGGGCGTGTGGCTGTACCAGGTCAGCGGCGACAGCCTCGCGCTCGAGCTGACCGCCAAGGGCACCAAGTACTACAAGGACAGCGACCTCAACTGACCGCGAGCAAAAGCGCGATATCAAGCACTAGGCATTGCCTGCTCGCGGGCGTCGCGCGCGCCGGTCCTCGAAGCCGTCGTCCCAACGGACGGCCGTGATATGCGAATAGGCCGCTGATTCGCGGGTTAGCCGGCCCGCTGGGGCGGGAACCCAGCATCACTCGGCTGCGACCCCTCGCTGTGCCACCTCTGCAATGAGGGGTCGGCGTCGCTTGTCTCCTGCTTGCCAGGGCCGCGGTCGCGGCCGAGGTACAGCGTCTGCGACGGGCGCGCCATCGCAGTGCCGGCCTGCTCGACGATCTCCATCACGCGCAGCATGAGGTCTTCGCGCACGACCGTGAACTCCGCCCAGTCGCAGGTGTTCACATAGGCAAGCAACTCGATGTTGAGCGAGCTGTCTCCGAAACCGACGAACCGCGCACGCGCCGTTTCGGCGGCCACTCGCGGGTGGCTGTGCAAGAGATCCTCGAGCTGAACCAGCAGATGGCGCAGCTGATCTCGCGTGGTCTCGTAGCGCAGCCCGATGACGGTGTTGAGCACGATGCTGTCTCGACGCGTGAAGTTCACGATCGGCATCTTTGCCAATGTCGCATTGGGAATCGTCGTCAACGTGCGATCGACGCCGCGGATGCGGGTCGAGCGGATGCCGATCGCCTCCACGACCCCCTTGGCTTCGCCGTACTGGCACAAGTCGCCGACACGCACCGGCTTGTCTGCGAACAGGTTCATCGCGCCGATCAGGTTCTCGATGGTGGGCTGGGCCGCCAGGGCGATCGCCAATCCGCCGACGCCGAGCCCGGCGACGATGCCGTAGACCGGCGCGCCGACGCGATCCGCCCCGACGGCCAGGCACAGCACGCCGACGATGATGCCCAGGATCCGCGCGCCAACGCGGATGATGTGGGCGTCGACGCTGTCGGTGGGGATGCTCGGCGCCGCGATGATCGCCTCGGCGGCCACCGGGGCCAGGCGCCACGCCATCCAGGCCAGCGCGAGGTAGGTGATCGCCGTCACGCCGATCTCGATGGCACTGCCGATGTCGCCGATGATGTTCAACTGCACCAGCGCGAGGTAGCCCAGCGCCGGAGCCAGCAGCAGCACCGCGGTCGGCAACGCGAACCGCGCCAGCGCATCGAGCAGCGGATGGAGGCGTGCCCCGAGACGCGACGCACGGTGCATCAGCCAGACGAGCAGCCCCGTGACGAGCAGCCCGGCCGAAAGTCCGATCCACTTCCAGGCCAGGGTTCCCGCGATCGGCTTGCGCAGCCAAGCCGGCATCGCGGCAATCAAGCCGGGGGACACCATCCAGCCACCATTGGTGACGACAGCGACATTCAGGTTCTGCATCGGCACCGTGCGCTGGTATGGCAGCGCGCGCACCCGCTCGAAGTACTCCTCGGCACGGTCGACGGTGTCGGCGCTGAACAGAAACTCGCCGCGCCGTACCCCGGTCGGTTGTCGAACCAGCGCGATTTCGGTGTTCGGGATCACCCATCGCTGCGGCTCTTTGCCGGCCGACGCGTCGGGCTCCGGAGAATCGGGGATCTCCTCGATCGGCGGCAGCGGAATCCGGCTTAGCACCTCGTAGAGGTACAGCGCCGCGGCGCGGCCCGATTTCACCCGCGCCGCCGGCGGCAGCTCGCTGAGATCGAGGCCTTGCAGGATGACGCCGGTGCGCGTGACGATGACCCCATAGCCCTCGCGCGACGGCGATGGCAGGTACTCGCGGGCCAGAAACTCGCCCACCGCGTCACCCGACTGCAGAAAGCTCGACAGCGCCGCGCGCGGGGTCGATCGTTCAAGCGGCTGCAGGGGATGCACCTGCTGCGCAGGTGCCACTCCGAATGCCAGAAGGAAGATGAACGGCAGGGCGAATCGCCAAAGGCGGTAGCTGATGGCACGACGAGAACGGACGTTGCGCGTTGTCATCGATCGGAGCCTCGAGCATCGAAGCGTGCAGTTCTTCGTCAGCAGGTGCTCAGTTCACTCGCCCGGCGCTTGCGCGGGCGGCTGCTCCGGCGGCTTGGCCGCCACCCAGCCTACGAAGATCTGGTAGCCGAGGGCCAGCAACGTGGCGCCGACGAACATGCCCAGGATGCCGGCGGCGCCCATGCCACCGAGCGCGCCCAGCAGGATCACCGGCATCGGCGCGTCGACCCCGCGGCCGAGCATCAACGGTTTCAGCACGTTGTCGGTCATGCCCGAGACAAACAGCAGCACGGTGTAGACCACTGCCGCGACGGTGCCGTGGTCACCGCCCATCCAGATGTAGGCGATCGCGGGCAGGGTCACCAGCAGTGCCGGAACCTGCGCGATGCCGAGCACCAGCACGACCACAGCCAAGACCCCGGCCCACGGCACGCCCGCAATCAGCAGGCACACGCCGACGATGATGGCCTGGATGAAGGCGACGCCGATGACACCCTGCGCGACGGTGCGGATGGTCGCCGTGCTCAGGTGCGCGAACTCGGCGCCGCGCGCGGCGCCGGCCACGCGTTCGAAGATGGCTCGGCTGCCTCGATCGGCCGCCTCGCCGAAGGCCATGACGATCGCTGCGACGATGAACGCCGCGACGAACTGCAGGATGCCGCCGCCGATGCCCGCGACCATGGCCAGTGCTGCCTTGGCCAGATCGCCGATCTTGGGCTGCAGGCTCTTTACCAGCCCCGGCAGGTCGGAATGCGCCTTGTCCCAGACCGCGTAGACCTTCTCGCCGACCAGCGGCCATTGCGCCACGCGCTCCGGTGGCGGCGGCACCTGCAGCGAATCGTGCTGGACGGCATTGACCAGGTCATGCACCGAGTCGCCCATCGAGATCATGAGCACGGCGGTGGGCGCGACGATCAGCACGACCCCGAGCACGGCGATCACCGTGGCCGCCAAACCCTGCCGGCCGCCGATCCTGCGGGCCAGCGCCTGGTGCAGCGGATAGAGGGTGACCGCCAGGATCAGTGCCCAGATCATCAGCACCAGGAACGGCGCAAAGACCAGGTAGCACAGAAGCACGAGCGCCAGGATCAGACCGGCGCGGATCAGCACGTCCAACAACTGGCCAGCTTGCTTTTCGGGGTCAGGATCCGGACGGGTGGAAGCGTTCATGGGGTATGGATCCTTCGCCTGCGACGCGAATAGAGCCGGAACCATCGATTCATTGAGTTCCTTGCGGACACGCTGAAATCGGCATCCTGTCTCGGCCACCGCGAGCAAAGTCTACGCTCGGGCGACTGCTGAGGGCCATTGGGTCCCGCACGATTCACGTCATTCGAACAGGCTGACGTGGAACACCATGTTGGCGATCGCTGCGAGGCCGATCAACAGCAGCAGCCCGGCCGCAATCAGCGTCATCGATGGCGGGAAGCCGCTCTTGCCGTGGATCAGCCCCTCGGCCGTCATCGCCTCGCGTTCCTTGCGCAGGCCGATCATGAACATCACGTGGTAGACGATGCCGATCACCAGCATCGCGATGCCGAGCAACACCAGCATCACGCCGAACTGGCGCGCCGGTGCCGAGCTGGTGAGCAGGCCGTGGTCGCTGGCCTTCTGGAACACCTGGTAGATCGTGAAGCCGAACGAGATCAGCGACAGCGACGTGCGGATCACCGACATCAGCGTGCGATCGGCGCTCATGCGCGTGCGCTGGAACGACATGCCGGTGCGGCGCATCGACATCTCGGTGCGCTCGCCCGACAGGTCGGTGCGGTATATCGACAGGTCGGTGCGGTGCTCCGACAGGGCCGTTCGGTGTTCCGACAATGAGGTGCGGTGTGTCGACAGCGTCGTGCGGTGCTTCGACAACTGCACCGACGCGACGCCCGAGTCCGACTCGTCGACCGCGGGCACCGGCGGCACCGGTTGTTCGGCCACGCGCTCGGGGCGGGGTGGCAAGTGCGCTATGAGGGCCTGGTCTGGCATGGGCGTTTCTCCGTCCGGTGTCACGATGTGGGCGAGTGACCCTGCGCCAACGCGGGCTGCAGGCTGCGCTGGCGCCATTTCACGTAGGGGGCCGTGACGATCGAGGCCACGATCAGCGCCAGCAGCACGGCGGCCATCACGCCGGGCTTGTCGACCGCGTTGTGGGCGATCGCCAGCGCCACCGCCGGATGGCGCGCGGCGGTGGCCATCGCCAGCACGCTGCGCTCGTGGGGATCGGGGCCGCCCAGCCAATGGCCGACGGCCAGCCCGATCGCTGCGAACGCTGCCATCGCGAGCAGCGTGAAGTCGCCGAGCATGCGCAGGAGGTCGGGCCACTCTTTGAGCAGGATCGGCACGCAGGCCGCGACAAGCACCCCGGTGGCGAGGATCGACAGCGGCCTGTCCAGCCGCAGCGCGAGCGCCGGCGCGAACCTGCGCACCGCCATGCCGGCCAGCACCGGCAACAGCATCGAGCTGGCGACGATCTTTGCCACGTCGGCGGGCGACACATCCACCGGACGATGGAAAGCGCTGCCGAGCAGTGCAGCCGCCAGCGGCACGTAGCCGATGCTCACCAGCGCGGTGGTCGCTAGCAGCCCCACCACGTAGGACGACTCGCCGCCGGCCTTGATCTGCTTGCTGGGCAGGATCGGCGGCACCGGCGACAGTGCCGATGCGACCAGCGCGACTTCGACCGCTTGGTGGAGGTCGAACTGCACCGCCATCGCCACCGCGAGCACCGGCATCACGACCAGCATCGACAACAGCGAGCGCAGCAGCAGCCACGGCTTGCGCCACAGAAACACCACATCGCCGAATTTGGCGTGCAGCGCGACGCAGAAGATGATCGTTGCCATGCTGAGCTGGATGGCCAGCGGAATCAATGTCGCCAGGGTCATGCTGACCTCTCGAGCGGGAAGCGGCCTGCTTCGGCAACGGCGCTGCCGTCACACCAACGGCGGCGCAGCGCAGCGTGCGTGCGCGTCGACGCGGGTGGCGATCCGTCGGAGCATCGTGGTCGAGGCCATGGCATTCCCAGATGGGCGGATGTCGCGCCGATTCACTGCGTGCGCGCGCCGCTGGGTCTTCAGCATCGGCAACGGGCTCATGCCGGCCTATTGGACCTTGGTCCAATAGGCTGCAAGTGGCCGCTCGCGTCAATCTGTGCCTGGGTGCCATTGGCGTCGCCGCAGGCATACTGACATCGGCAGTTGGCCATGAATTTGCTAGCCCTGACCCGACCCGGTTTCGTGCCGAGGCTCGCCCAGGCCGCGCCGTGGACCTGGGCGCCAGAGCGGCGGCGGCGCGTCGCGCTGACCTGGCTGCGCGCGCTCGCTGTTGCGCTGGCGATCGTGCTGCTGGTGTGGGGCGTGCTGTGGCTGGCCGTGCCGCCGCTGCTGAAGTCGCAGGCCCAAACCCGCTTGAGCACCCTGTTAGGCCGCACGGTGACCATCGGCACCGTGCAGTTCGCGCCGTGGAGCCTGCAGCTCACACTGCGTGATTTTGCAATCGCGGGCGACGGCGCTGCCAGTCCGCCGCTGCTGCACGTCGATCGCATCTACGCCGACGCCGACTGGCGCTCGCTGCTGCGCCTGGCGCCGGTGATCGAAGCCATCGAGCTCGACGCGCCGCAGGTGCATCTGGCGCGCACGGCCGCCGGCCACTACGACATCGACGACATCCTCGAGCGGCTCAAGCCGCCGCCGCAGCTGCAGGGCGAACCCAGGCCGCCGGCGCGATTTGCGCTGTACAACGTGCAGGTGCGCGACGGCGCGCTCAGCTTCGATGACCGCCCCGTTGCGCGCCGCCACGAGGTGAGCGGGCTGCTGCTGACGCTGCCGTTCCTGTCGACCTTGCCGTCTCAGGTGGAGGTGGCGGTCGAGCCTCGGCTGGCTTTCACGTTCGACGGCACCGCGTTCGACACTGGTGCCCAGACCACGCCGTTCGCGCGCGACCGCGAGACGTCGTTGACGCTGCGCATGGGTGAATTCGATCTGACGATCGCCAAGCCCTACCTGCCGCACGACCTGCCGGTGGATCTGCAGCGCGGCCGTGCGCAGGCCGAGCTGTCGCTGCATTTCGAGATGCGCGACGACAACAGCCCGAGCGTGTCGCTGCGCGGCGGCGTCAAGGTCTCCGACATCGCGCTGGCCGATCACACCGGCGCGCCACTGCTGGCCTGGCGCTCGCTGCAAGTGGCGCTGGCCGACGTGCGGCCGCTGGAACGCAAGGCGGCGTTCGGCACCGTGCGCTTCGATGGCCTCGATGTCACGCTGGTGCGCGACGCCGATGGCCGTCTCAACATGATGCGGTTGATGCCACCGTCGCGCGCCGATGACGCAAAGGACAAGCAGCCGCAGGCCGGCGCGCAAGCCAACAGCGCCACGCTGCCGCAGGCCCCGTGGCAGGTCAGCGTGCAGTCGCTCGAGCTCGGCGGTGCGCGCGTGCGCTGGAACGATGCGCTGACGCCGCGGCCGATGGCATTGAGTCTCGATGCCATCGACTCGACGATCGGCCCGGTCACGTGGCCGGTGACGCAGCCGGCCGCGCTGGCACTGAAGGGGCAGCTGCACGAGATCGGCAAGCAGGCCGTGGCGGCGACGCTCGATCTGCAGGGCAGCGCGACGCCGACGCAGGCCAACGCGTCGGTGCGCCTCGAAGAAGCGGATCTGGCCGTGTTGATGCCTTACCTGGTGCCGCCGTTCAAGCCGCGTGTCGAAGGCCGCGCGGCAGCCGACGCGAAGGTCGATTGGGCGGCCGACCCGCCGGCACTCGCGGTCAACCTGGCCCGTGCCAGCATCGATGCGCTGCGCGTCATCGATCCGCAGCAAGCAACGCGCGGCAACGAGAAGAAGCCGCGCGACGCCGTGGCCTGGAAACGCCTCGACGTGGCGGACCTGCAGCTCGACGTGCCGGGGCGCAAGGTGGCGATCGGGCAGATCGCCTTGCACGATCCGCAGTTCGTGGTCGAGCGCGCGTCCGACGGCGGCCTCAACGTCACGCGTTGGATGGCTGCTGCGGCCAAGCCGTCGGCGAGCGAGCCCGCGCCGGAGAGGCCCGTCGCGGAGGCAGTGGCCTCACTCGGTGGGCCGTCGCCATGGCAGGTGGCGCTGGCGCAAGTGGCCATCGACGGCGGCCAGTTGTCGTGGCGCGACGAGGCCGCACCGGGCAGCACCGCGCAAGACCCGGTGCGGCTCGATGTGCACGGGTTGCGCGTCGGCGTCAACGGATTGAGCTGGCCGGTGGCCACTGCGCAGGCGCAGGTGCAGCTCAGTGCGCAGGTGGCCGACCCGGCGGCCGCGCTCGAGCAACGCCGCGTGCGCGGCGGCAGCATCGATTGGAAGGGGCGCGTCGTGGCCGCGCCGCTGGCGGTGCGCGGCGCGTTGGGGATCGAGCGTTTTCCGGTGCACGCAGTGGAGCGTTATGCCAGCGGCGGCCTCAACGCCAGCGTGCAGCGCGGCCAGCTGCAATGGCGTGGCGACGTCGCGCTGCGCCAGAGGCCCGGTGGCCTCGAGGCCAACGTGGCGGGCGACCTGCTGCTGGCCGACCTGCACGTCTTCACCAAGGACCCCACCTCGCGTGCCCTCTCGCAAGACGAGCTGATCGGCTGGCAGGCGCTGTCGGTGCGTGGACTGAAGGTTGCGCTGGCGCCGTCGGCACGCCCGCGCGTCGACGTCGACGAAGCGGTGCTCAGCGACTTCTATTCGCAGTTGGTGCTCAACGAGGAGGGCCGCTTCAACGTGCGCGACGTCGCACGCCAAGGGGTGCCCGCGTCACCGCCGGGCGGCTTCGCGGTCGGGCCCCAGAGTGCACCGACGCAGCCCGCCGCGGCCGCGGTCGCCCAGGCGACGGCCGAGCCGGCTGCCGCGGCGGCCAGCGCGGCGTCGCCCGCGGCCAGTGCACCGCGTGCCAAGTTGCCGGTGGACGTGAGCGTCGGCGGGCTGCAGCTGGTCAATGGCCGCGTCGACTACACCGACCGTTTCATCAAGCCCAACTTCAGCGCCGCGTTGAGCGAACTCAACGGGCGCTTGGGTGCGTTTCGCTCCGACTCACCCGACATGGCCGCGCTGGAACTGCACGGCCGCGTCGCCGGCACCGGCCTGCTCGACATTCAGGGCAGCCTGAATCCGATGGCCGATCCGCTGGCGCTCGACATCGGCGCCAAGGCCACCGAGCTGGAGCTGGCGCCGCTGTCGCCGTATGCCGGCAAGTACGCCGGCTACGCGATCGAACGCGGCAAGCTGTCGATGGACCTGCACTACAACGTGCAGCCCGACGGGCGGCTGGAGGCCAAGAACCACGTGGTGCTGAATCAGCTCACCTTCGGCGAGCGCATCGAGAGCCCGAGCGCCACCAAGCTGCCGGTGCGCCTGGCGGTGGCGCTGCTCAGCGACCGCCATGGCGTGATCGACGTCAACCTGCCGATCAGCGGCTCGATCAACGACCCGCAGTTCAGCGTCGGCGGCATCATCTGGCAGGTCATCGTCAATCTGATCGTCAAGATCGTGACGTCACCGTTCGCGTTGTTCTCGGGCGGTGGCGGCGAAGACCTGAGCACCGTCAACTTCCACCCCGGCACGCCCGTGATGGCCGAAGGCGCCAGCGCCGCGCTCGACAAGGTGGCCAAGGCGCTGGAGGAGCGGCCGACCCTGCAGATGACGGTGACCGGCGCGGCCGATCCGCTGAGCGAGGCCGAGGCGATCCGCCAGGCGATGCTCGAGCAGCGGCTGGCGGCCCAGCGCCGCAACGAGGCGCTGCGCGCGGGTGCTGCTGCCAGCGTGCCCGAGGAGGCGTTGGCGCCCGAGGAGCGCGAGCGCCTGCTGCGAGCGGTCTATCGCGACGCCGATCTGCCCGACAAGCCTCGCAACGTGATCGGCTTGGCCAAGGACATTCCGGCGCCTGAGATGGAGGCGTTGTTGAAACAGCACATGCGCATCAGCGAAGACACCGCGCGCCAGCTGGCGCTGCAGCGCGGCCTCGCCGTGCGCGATGCACTGGTGGCCAAGGGGTTGCCGAGCGAGCGCATGTTCCTCGCGGCACCGAAGCTGCACGTGTCGGGCGAAGACGATGCGGCATGGTCGCCGCGCGCACAGCTGTCGCTGGCGGTGAAGTGAGCCGGGGCGGTCAGTAGTAGCGCCGCCAGTCGAAGATCACCCGCAGCCCGATCGAGTAGATCGTCTCGAGCTTCACCCCGGGGGCGCCGGGCGGCCAGGTCACCGCCGTGTGCTTGGGTACTTCGGCACCGGCGTACAGCTGGATCAGCACCGCTGAACTTTGCTTGGTGTCGAACGCGCGATACGGTCGGTATTCCAGAATCGGCAGGTCGAAGAAGATCGAATTGAAATCGACGACGCGCGGTTCGGCACCCGGTGTCGCGCCCGGCACGATCGTCGTGTTCTCGAAGTGGCCGTAGCCGTAGAACGTGGCCCCGAGCTCGCGCCCGAGCACGAACTGAAAGCGCCCGAAGCGGGTCGCCCACCCCTGTTGCCAGGGAATCAGGCCCCCGTTGCCGGCGGTGACCGCCATGCCCGTGTAGGTTTCGGGGGAGAGCAAGTACAAGGGCGACGCGAGCAGCAAGTCGCCCGGAATGAGGTAGAACGGCATGCGCAGTCGGCTGGAGATGCCGAAGCGCGATCGGACCGCGGAGGCACCGCCGGCCGCCTGCAGCGCGGGTGACGTTACCGGCATGTCGTTGGACGAACGGGTATCGCCGCGCACCCCGAGCGACGCGAACACCAGCCCGTCGCCCGCATCGCCGACCACGCCGTCCAGACCCAGCCCCGCCCGCAGCGACAGGTCGGCGCCGGCGATCCAGCCGTTGTCGGTGACCTCGGGGATGTACCCTCCATTGATCACGCGGACGTCTCCGGAGCCGACGAAGCCGATGAACGGCCCCACCTCGGCGCGAAAGCGCGGCATCGACCCGAGCCCCGGGCCGAGACCGGGCACGGGTGTCGGTCCGAGCACCTCGGACAGTTGGGCCAGGATCTCCGGCGTTGCACGCACACCCTCTTCGCGTCGCGGGAGGATGTTGTTCTTGCAGACGTCGAAGGTGTCGGGCTCAGCAGGCGCTGCGGCGGTGTGGGGCACACCGGCCGCGAGATTGCTGCCGGTCGCGTGGTCGATGACCTGCTGCAGGCTGATGCGCACGGCGCTGGCCGCGCGCTCGGCATCCTCGGGCCGCATGTGCGCATCGCCCATCAGCACCATCGACTCGCTGCCGCCCTTCCAGCTGAAGACCTCCAGCCCGGCCGCGTTGTAGTAGTCGTGCGTGCCCTTGCGTTGCGACACGTCGCCCCAGGTGCCGGCGACGTGGCCGGCGGCAAAGGTGTCTTCCAGAAAGTGCAGCGCGAAGGCCTCATCGGCCAGCATCGCGCGCGCGAGTGCCTGCCGCTGCTCCGGCGCGAGCTGCTCGTTGGCCAGCCGCGTGGCCTTTTGCAATGCACTCAGGTGGAACCAGCCGTAGACGCCGATGGCGCTGAGCTCGGCGCCCGGGTAGAGCGTCAGCTCGGCGTACTCTTTCGGCGTGGTGTCCGTGCGCGGCCGGGGCATCAGAAAGTGCGCGTTGTTCGACCCGGCGCGGGTCGCATATTCGACGTCGGCCCTTTGCAGTCGCGTGTCCGACGTGCGCAGCGCGTTCGTGCGCTCGGCGCGCAGCGCCTCGTCTTCCACCAGGCGCTGGACGTCGCCCGCGAGGTCCTTGCTGCGCACGTTCAGTTCCGGCCGCGCCGTGACCGCGATCCGCCCGAGGTCGAGCTTCAGCTGTGCCGCCACGTCGGCGACCTGCAGAATCCAGTCGCTGTCGAGCGCGGTGTCGAGCATCTTCTTGCTCGAGCACGAGTGGTCGCCGGCGATCGCGGGCCATGCCGCCCAGTCGATGCATGCGGGGGCGAGACCTTGCTTGGCGTCGGCAGCCAGTTGGCACATGCGCTGCTCGTGTCCCGTGCGGGCGTCGCGCCAGAGGCGGTCGAACAGGGCCTTGCGCTCCGGGTCGAGCTTCTCGACGGCAAGCACCGCAATGTCGCGGTGCTCCGGGTAGACCCATGCGCGGGCGGGCCCCGCCGCACCGATGAAACCCAGCGCGGCCAGCGCCGCCGCGAGGGTCGTGGATCGTGACGACTTCATGATGGGCCGGATCTCCAATGCCAATCGGGATGGGTCGCAGCACGGCCCAGGGTCGGCCGAACGGCAGCAATCATCGGCTGCGCGGGCTACTTGCCGCGCGCGGCGAGATCCTCTTCGACGAAGCGCAGCACCGCTTCGAGCAACGCTTCGCGTGGATAGGCATTCTCGGTGACGAACAGCGAGCCGATCGTGTCGTGCTTGCGCGCGATCGGCACGGCGACTGCCCAGTGGTCCGCATTGAGGTAGCCGACCAGGCTCGAGCCCGGAATCACCTGGTCGTAGAAGATCACCTGGCTGTCGTTGCGGCCGTCGATCATGCTCAGCTTGTTGTTGCTGCCGCGCAGGATCGACGAGATTCGCTCAGGCTGGGGCAGGGTCACGACTGAGTAGGTCGGCGGGTCGCTCGGCAGCGGGTTCTGCGCCAGCCAGGCCCTGCGCACGCCGGTGCGCAGGTCGGCCACCCCACCGCCGTCGCCCGAGTCGCAGGTCGCACCGGGGAAGTGGCGCATCAGATCGGCTTGGTACTGCTCGGCTTCGTTGGCCAGCGCAGAACCGCCGACAGCGCCCGCGATGCTCACCACGGCAGCCACCCGTGGGCGCATCTCCGGATAGTTGACGATCGCCTCCAAGGCATCGGGCGTGCCTTTCGAGTAGCCGACCAGCACGAGGCGCGGCGCACCCGGTCCCAGGTCCATCGCCATCACGGCGTCGCGGACCTGGCGCGCGTTGTTTGCGGAACTGGACAAGGCATCGACCTTGATCGGCCGCAGTTCGTAGCCGTATTTGCGCACGTGCTCGTTCACCGTCCCGGGAGCCTCCAACCATTTCGCGATGCAGTCCCAGCCGATCCCGGGGACCACCGCTGCGATCAGATGGCGGCTCGAGGCGCCGAGCGGCACTGGCTGGCCAGTGCCTGCGGGCTCCGTGCCGAGACGCGTCAGCGCATCGTCGCAGGGCCTGTGGTCCGGGACCTCGCCGGCGCGCGCCTGCAGCACTGCGCAGTAGATCTCGCGGAATCGGCCCCGCTTGTCCTGCACACCGGCCAGCGCGGCCGGTGCCAGCACGAGTGGCGGGGTGTCGGTGGAAAACGGCACCAGCGGCGTGCCTGCGCAGCCGATCAGAGCGAAGCCCATCGCCGCGGCGAGCGACGCGGGACCTTTCAGACCCACGCGAGCAACGGGTCTCATGAACTTGCGCGCAGCGTTCTTGCCAATTTCACTGTTTGCTCCTGGTTGGGCGAACGACATCCGGGGCTCCCGATTCAATCTATCAGACAGATGACCGCGCCGTGGCGCGCAGACGCAACAAGGTCGATCGCTGGCGGGCAGGGCTGCCGAGAGCGACTCCGTGATGCGTCGGTCGGAACGAGCACAATGCCCGTGCAACAGGAGGCTCTATGGTTGCAGCAGCGTCGGACGCTGCGTCAACAACGGCGGATGCCACCGCGTGGCAGCGCCTGGCCGCGCGGCGTGCCGATCTGGGTGGCGGGCTTTCGATCGCTCGTGCCCTGCCGACGGCGCAGCGGCGCACGGTGGGCGCCTGGTGTTTTCTCGACCATGCCGGCCCGCTGCACTTTCCGCCGGGTGAGGGCATGCGTGTGGGGCCACACCCGCACATCGGCCTGCAAACCTTCACCTGGATGATCGAAGGCGAGGTGCTGCACCACGACAGTCTGGGCAATCAGCAGATCATCCGTCCTGGCGAAGTGAATCTGATGACCGCGGGCCGCGGCATTGCGCACAGCGAGGAGTCGGTGGGTGCACGGGGCACGGTGCATGCCGCGCAGTTGTGGATTGCATTGCCCGACGCGCAGCGGCACATCGAACCGGCGTTCGTGCACCACCCGCAACTGCCGGTGGCGCAGGTTGGTGGCTTTCGCACCACCGTGCTGGCGGGGCGCGCGTTCGATCTCGACTCACCGGTGCGTTTGTTTTCCGATCTGCTGGGGTTGGACCTCGTCGCTGCAGGCGCGGCGCACGCGCGGATCGTTTTGCGACCCGAGTTCGAACACGCGGTGTTGTGCTTGCGCGGTGCGGCGCGGCTCGACGGCGAGGCCATCGAGCCGGGCACCCTGTTTTATGCCGCACCGGGGCGCACGCAACTGCAAGTGGCTTGCGACGCCAGCGCGCAGCTGCTGCTGATCGGCGGCACGCCTTTCAACGAAGCGCTGCTGATCTGGTGGAACTTCGTCGCGCGCACGCAAGCCGAGATCGAACAAGCCGCCGCCGACTGGAATGCCGGCCACCGCTTCGGCGAGCTGCCGGGCACACGGTTGCTACGGGTGCCGGCGCCCGACCTTGCGGGTCTGAAGCTGAGGGCGCGATCGAACGGCAGTGCAGCGTGACGGGGAGAGTCTGTTGATCAAGATCCTCGGCGTCTCGGGCAGTCTGCGCGCGCAGTCGTTCAACACCGCGTTGCTGCGCGCCGCGCAGGCGGTGGCAGGCGAGGGCGTGCAGATCGAGGCGGCCACGCTGCACGGCATCCCGCTCTACGATGGCGACCTCGAGCAGCGCGACGGCACGCCGCAGGCGGTGCGCGAGTTGAAGCAACGCATCCTTGCGAGCGACGGTCTGCTGATGGTCACGCCCGAATACAACAATGGCGTGCCCGGCGTGTTCAAGAACGCGGTCGACTGGTTGTCGCGCAAGACACTCGACATGCCTGCGGTGTTTGCCGACCGGCCGGTGGCGGTGATCGGCGCATCGCCCGGCGGCTTCGGCACCATCATGTCGCAGAACCACTGGTTGCCGGTGCTGCGCACGCTCGGCGCGCGCCATTGGAGCGGCGGGCGCTTGATGGTGTCGCGCGCGCAATCGGTGTTCGGCCCCGACGGTGCATTGCAGGACGACACCATCCGGCGCCAGCTGGCCGAGTTCGTGCAAGGCTTTGCGTCGTTCGTCGCCGGCGGCCGCGGGTGAGTGGCGATGAATCGATGGGTTGCCAGATGGACGGCGGCGCTGTGGGTGGTGTCGAGTTGGGGTTGCGCGCCCGCCGCGGCGCCGGCAAAGGAAGACCCGCCACCCGTTGTGGCGTCTGGCCCAAACGAAAGCAGCGTGACCGCCGTGCCGAGTGATCCATTGCTATCGATGATCCAGCTGGCGCTCGACGATGCGGCGCGCAGAAGCGGGCTTGAGGTGTCGAAACTGAAAGTGGCTTCGGCAGAAGCGGTCACCTGGTCGAACGGCGCCATCGGATGTCCCACGCCGGGGAGGATGTACACGCAGGCGCTGGTGCCGGGGTTTCGGATCCGCATCGAGGCCGCAGCGCAGGTCCTCGAGTACCACGCCAGTCAGCGCGGGAAGCCGTTCTATTGCCCGGCCGAGCGCGTCACCGCGCCGAGCGCCGCGGATTCGCGCATCTGTGTTGCGCGAATCCGCCGGCGCAACTCGGGCCGCCGCTACGCGTAGCGCAACTCGCCGGCCTTGCCGCGGAACACGCGGTACGAGAACACCGTGTAGCCGGCGATCGCCGGCACCGCGATGCACACGCCCACCAGAATGAACTTCAACGCTGCGGTGCCGCTGGCGGCCTGCCAGATCGTGAGCCTGTCGATCACCACATACGGATAGATGCTGTAGGCCAGGCCGAGAAAGCTTAAGCCGAACACGACGATCAGCAGCGCGAACGGCAGCCAGCAGATCGCACCCAGCACCTGCTGGGTGTTCAGCAGCGCGCGCACCGTGAGCAACGCCACGCCGGTCATCAGCGGGATCGCCATCAGCGCGATCAGCTCGGGCAGCACGAACCAGCGCCCGCGCACGGTGGCGCTGATCCACGGCGTGGCCATCGAGATCAGCACCAGGCCGGTGACCATCGGTGCCCACGCGATCCTGGCCCACGCGAGCGCGCGCTGCTGCAATTCACCCTCGGTCTTCATGATCAGCCAGCAGGCGCCGAGCAGCACATAGGCCATTGGCAGCGCGATCGCGATCGCGGCGGCGAACAGCGGATAGTTCCAGCCCTCGCCGAAACCGCTGACGTAGCGCCCGAGCATCCAGCCCTGCGCGACGGCGGCCAGCGCCGAGCCGGCGAAGAACAGACGGTCCCACATCGGCTTGCGCGCTGCTTGCGCCTTAACGCGAAAGTCGAACGCCACGCCGCGCAGGATGAGGCCGATCAACATCAGCGCCACCGGCAGGTACAGCTCGCCCAGCACCAGGCCATGCGCCTTCGGAAACGCCACCAGCAGGATGCCGACGCCCAGCACCAGCCAGGTTTCGTTGGCATCCCAGAACGGCCCGATCGAGGCGATCAGCACGTCCTTCTCCTCGGGCGTGGCGCGGTGCATCAGCATGCCCACGCCGAGGTCGTAGCCGTCGCTGATCACGTAGATCAGCATCGACACCCCCATCAGTGCCATGAAGATCACCGGCAGCGCTTCGTCGAACGGCATCCAGTTCATCGGGCGGCTCCCTCTGTCGCCGCAGCGCCCGCGGCGCGGGGCGGCGTGGGCGCACGTTCGGTGTCGTCGCCGGCCGTCGCCTCTTCGGGTTTTTCGGCCATGTACTTCAGCACGCCCACGTAGGCCAGCACCAGGGCCGCATACACCACGACGTACAGCGTCAGCGTGAGCCCGATCAGCGGCGCGGTGATGGTCGATGCGACGTCGGCGGTGCGCAGCAGGCCGTAGACGATGAACGGCTGGCGGCCGATTTCGGTGACCCACCAGCCGGCCACCGTGGCCACCCAGCCCGCGAAGGTCATTGCCGCCAGCCACCACAGCAGCACACGCGGCAAGCGATCGGGCACCCAGCCGCTGCGCCGGTACAGCCACCAGCCCGCCCAGCTGGTGGCCAGCATCAATACCCCCACGCCGACCATCACGCGAAATGCCCAGAACACCGCGAACACCGGTGGATGGCCGTCGCGAAAGTCATCGAGCCCCTGCACCTCGGCGTCGAGGCTGTGGCGCAGGATCAGGCTTGCCAGCTTGGGAATCGCGATCTCGAAGTGGTTCTCGCGCGCGGCGCCGTCGGGGATCGCGAACAGCAGGAGCGATGCACCGCGCGTGGTTTGCCACAAGCCCTCCATCGCGGCGACCTTCTGCGGCTGGTGTTCGAGCGTGTTCAGGCCATGCTGGTCGCCGACGACGATCTGCAGCGGGATCAGCAGCGCGGCCAGCGTGAGCCCGACGCGCAGCACCTTCGGCGCCGAGCCCCGTGCCGTGCCCTTGAGCACCTGCCAGGCGCTCAACCCGCTGAGCAAGAACGCGCAGGTCAGCGCCGAGGCCAGGAGCATGTGCGTGAAGCGATACGGGAACGACGGGTTGAACAGCACCTGCCACCAGCTCGCGACGACGAAGCGGCCGTTGACCACCTCGTGGCCGGCCGGCGTCTGCAGCCACGAGTTGAGTGCCAGGATCCAGAACGCGCTGAGCGTGGTGCCGAAGGCGACGAAAAACGTCGCCATCAAGTGCACTCGCTCGCTCACCCGGCCGTGGCCGAACAGCATGATGCCGAGGAAGCCAGCCTCGAGAAAGAACGCGGTCAGCACCTCGTAAGCGAGCAGCGGCCCGGCGACGTCGCCCACGCGTTCCATGAAGCCGGGCCAGTTGGTGCCGAACTGAAAGCTCATCACCACGCCGCTGACGACGCCGAGCGCGAAGCTCAACGCGAACACCTTGGTCCAGAAGCGATAGGCGCTGAGCCACGCCTGCTTCACATCAGCGGTAGCCGCCATCAGGTAGCGCCAGCGGAAGAACAACAACAGCCAGCCCAGCGCAATGCTGATCGCCGGGAACAGGATGTGGAACGTGATGTTGGCCGCGAACTGCATGCGCGCCAATGTCACCGGGTCCATCGGCATGACCTCCGAGTCATCGGCTCAACGACATGCGGGCGAATGGTGGGCTACACCGTCGCCACTGGCGTGGTCGGCGACCCCACCGCGCCGGGCAAGCGCAGCGGCGGCGCCGTCAGCAGGCAGCGGTTGCGGCCGGCCCGGCTCAGGTGCAGCGCCAGATCGCTGAGCCACCACAGCTCGCCCAGCGGCACACCGAGCTTGAACAGGCAGTGCTGGTGCAGCGGCAGCGCAGGGCGCTGACCCTCCTGCTCGCGAGCGGGGTAGTGCTCGACCGCGTAGTTGTCGGCGCACAGCGCCGTCACGCCCGACTCACTGACCCAGTTGAGCAGCGCGTCGTCGCGGCCATCGAGCGCCGGGCACGCGCTGTTGAGCACGTCCATGTCGGGCTGCCCCTTCATGCCCATGATGAGCGTCGAAAAGCCGGTGTGCAGCAACACCATGTCGCCCTTTTCGACCTGCACGCGGTCGCTTTCGAGCACTTGCTGCAACGTGGCGCAGTCGACGATGCGGCGCTGATTGCCGAAGTGCTTGTGCAAGTCGATCAGCACCGCGCGGCCCTGGATCGCCTTGACTGCGAAGTTCTCGATGCCCAGCGCCTCGGCGCACGACGGGCCGTCGCAGGGGTCGCCGACGAACTGGTAGTCGCTCGGGCCCTTGATGTGCTGGTGCGCGCGGTAGCCGTTGTAGTACACCATCTCGGCCTTGCCGTCGCCGTCGGCGTCGAACCACGAGCCCACGTGCGCAAAGCTGTCCCACTGCGTGCTGTACTGCAGGCTCATCAGCACCTGGTCGTCGCAGATCACGTCGGTGTTGCGCGCGTCGAGTTCACTGAGCGGGAAGTTCAGGAACGGCTTGCCGCCCAGGCTGGTGGGCTTGATCTGCGGCGGCTTGCGGCGCGGGTTGAGCTTGGCTTCGCCAGGATAGTTGAGCGGCAGGCTCAGGCAGAACGACAGGCCGTCGCGCACTTCGGCCAGGCCTTGCTTCACCTTCTCGGGCGTCAGCAGGTTGAGCCGACCCAACTGGTCGTCAGGCCCGAAGTCGCCCCAGGTCGAGCCGGTGGGCCGCTGACGCCAGCGTGGGTTGGTACCTTGGCTCATCGCGTGGCTCCTCGTGCGGTGTGCAATGGAATCGTCGTGCCGTACGGCGCTCGGGCGATGCTACCCCGAGCCCTTGCGATGCGAAATGGCCAGAACGCGGTTGGTCAACGACCCGCGCCGCCGAGCCCGCCCCGATCGAGCGGCTCGGCCTGCTGGCCCGATGAGGCGCGCTCAGTCTGCCTGCGCGGCCGACCCCGGCAACACGGTGTGCCCATTGGCCACGTCGTCGAGTCCCTCGACGTCGAGCACCAGCAGGCGCTGCGGGCCGAGCTGCAGGATGCCCAGCACCTGCATCTGGCGCAGCGCGCGGTTCACGCGCTGACGGCTGCCGCCCACCATCGATGCCAGGTCGCCCTGCGACACCGCGAGATCGATGCGCAAGCCGTTGGTGGTGGCGCGGCCGAAGTGGCGCGACAGGCGCAACACCTGGCGCGCCAGGCGTTGCGGCAGGCTCAACGCGTGGCGCTCCTCGCAGCGCTTGTACATGCGGCGCAGGCGCTGGCAATTGAGCTGCAGCAGCGCGTCGCGGAACTCGACGCTCAGCTCCATCAACTCGTGCATGTCTTGCTTGGCCACGATCAACAGCGTGGAGGGCACGTGCGCCACCATGTCGAGGTCTTCGGCACGGTTGTCGACCAGCGCGATGTCGCCGAACCATTGGCCCGGGCTCATGAAGTCGAGCGTGAAGACACGGCCATCGCTCAACGCCGTGCCCAGGCGCACCGCGCCGCGTGCCACGCCCACCCAGTTGCCGGCGGCGTCGCCGCGCTGCGTGATGCGCGTGCCGCCCACCACGCGGTGCACGCGCGCGCGCGCGAGGATCGCGTTGCGCAAGCCATCGGGCAGATCGGCGAACCAGCGGCCCGCCTGCAGCGCGTTGAACTCTTCGTCGCGCAAGCTGGTGCTCGTCGCTGCGGGCGGCGACGGCCGCGCGAGCGCTGCGCGTTGCGCCGACAGGCCCGCAAGGGTGGCGATGGCATCCATGTTGACTGTCTCCCTTGAAGCTTCAGGCCACTTCGAACAAGCCGGCGGCCCCCTGGCCGCCGCCGATGCACATCGTCACCACCACGTACTTGGCGCCCCGGCGCTTGCCTTCGATCAGTGCGTGGCCGGTGAGGCGCGAACCGCTGACGCCGTAGGGATGCCCCACTGCGATGGCACCGCCGTTGACGTTGAGCCTGTCGTCGGGCAGGCCGAGCTTGTCGCGGATGTAGATCACCTGGCAGGCGAAGGCCTCGTTCAATTCCCACAGGCCGATGTCGCTCACCTTCAAGCCCGTGCGCTGCAGCAGCCGCGGAATCGCGAACACCGGGCCGATGCCCATCTCGTCGGGCTCGCAGCCGGCCACCGCGAAGCCGCGGAAGATGCCGAGCGGTTGCAGGCCACGCTTTTCCGCCAGCTTGCCGTCCATCAGCACGCACACCGAGGAGCCGTCGGAGAACTGGCTCGCGTTGCCGGCGGTGATCACGCCACCGGGCAGCGCGCTGCGGATCTTGCTGACGCCTTCGAGCGTGGTGTCGGCGCGAATGCCTTCGTCGCTGGCGATCGTCACCTCTTTGCGCGTCATGCGGCCCGAGGCTTTGTCGACCACGCCCATCACGGTGGTCATCGGCACGATCTCGTCGTTGAACTTGCCGGCCGCTTGCGCGGCGGCGGCACGCTGCTGGCTGCGCACGCCGTATTCGTCCTGCGCGAGCTTGGAGATGTTGTAGCGCTTGGCCACCTGCTCGGCGGTCTGCAGCATCGTCCAGTAGATCTCTGGCTTGATCTCGGCCATCGCGGGGTCGACGCGCATGTGGCGGTTGACCTCGTTCTGCACGCACGAGATGCTCTCGACGCCGCCGGCCACCATGATCGGCACCTGGTCGACGATGATGCGTTGCGCGGCCATCGCGATGGCCTGCAAGCCCGACGAGCAGAAGCGGTTGATCGTGACGCCGGCGGTTGACACCGGCAGCCCGGCGCGCAGTGCGGCCACGCGCGCAATGTTGCCGCCGGTGGTGCCTTCGCTCAAGCTGCCCCCGAGGATCACGTCTTCCACCTCGGCCGGGTCGACGCCGGCGCGTTTGACCGCGTGCGTGATCGAGTGCGCGGCCAGCGTGGCGCCGTAGGTCATGTTGAACGCACCCTTCCAGCTCTTGGCCAGGCCTGTGCGCGCGGTGGAGACGATCACAGCATCAGTCATGTCGGCTCCTCGATTCAGTTGAACGTCTTGCCGTCGTCGGCGAGCTTGGCCAGCAGCGGTGCCGGTTGCCACCATGCCTCGGCGCCGGGCTCGGCGGCGAAGCGCTTGAGCGAGCGCACGACATTGGGCAGGCCCACGATGTCGGCATGCAGCATCGGGCCGCCGCGGTGCTGCGGAAAGCCGTAGCCGTTGAGGTAGACGACGTCGATGTCGGAGGCGCGCGCGGCGATCTTCTCGTCGAGGATGCGCGCACCTTCGTTGACCAGCGCGAACACGCAGCGCTCGACCACCTCGTCGTCGCTGATCTTGCGCGGGTTGATGCCGCGCTCCTTGCGGAACTGCTCGATGATGTCGGCCACCAGCGGGTCGGGGATCGGCTCGCGTGCACCGGCTTGGTAGCGGTACCAGCCGGCGCCGGTCTTCTGTCCGTAGCGGCCTTGTTCGCAGATGGCGTCGGCCACCACGCGTTGATACGCCGCGGGGTTCTCGGCGGCGCGGCGCTTGCGGCCGGCCCAGCCGATGTCCAGGCCCGCCAGGTCGCCGACGCGAAACGGCCCCATCGCGAAGCCGAACTTCTCGAGCGCCTTGTCCACCTGCTGCGGCAGCGCGCCTTGCATCAGCAGGCCGTTGGCGGCGGCACCGTACTTGGCGAGCATGCGGTTGCCGATGAAGCCGTCGCACACGCCCGAGACGACGCCGATCTTCTTGATCTTCTTGGCCATCGCCATGCAGGTGGCGAGCACGTCCTTCGCGGTCTTGTCGCCACGCACGATTTCGAGCAGCCGCATCACGTTGGCCGGGCTGAAGAAGTGCAGGCCGATCACGTCTTGCGGTCGCTTGGTGAAGCCGGCGATCGTGTTGAGGTTCAGCGCCGAGGTGTTGGACGCGAGGATCGCGCCGGGCTTGCACACTTCGTCGAGCGCCTTGAAGACCTGCTGCTTGACATCCATGTTCTCGAACACCGCCTCGATCACGAGGTCGACGTCGCGCATGGCGTCGTAGCCGAGCGTCGGCGTGATCAGCGCCATGCGCTCGCTCACCTGCGCCTCGGTGATGCGGCCCTTCTTGGCGGTGTTGTCGTAGTTCTTGCGGATCGTGCCGAGCCCCTTGTCGAGCGCCTCCTGCTTCATCTCGAGGATCACCACGGCAATGCCGGCGTTCGCGAAATTCATCGCGATGCCGCCACCCATCGTGCCGGCGCCGATGATGCCCACCTTGTTCATCGGCCGCAGCGGCGTGTCGTCGGGCACGTCGGCGATCTTGGTGGCCGCACGTTCGGCGCCGAAGATGTGGCGCAGCGCACGCGACTCCGGCGTGTTCATCAGCGCCATGAAGCTCTCGCGCTCCAGGCGCAGCGCCTCGTCGATCGGCTTGCTGACGGACATCGCCACCGCTTCGACGCACTTCAGCGGCGCCGGGAAATTCTTCGACGCGGCGCCGACCGTGTTGCGCGCGAATTGCAGGAACGCTTCGGACTGCGGATCCTTCACCTTGAGGTCGCGCACGCGCTTGAGCGGCAGCTTGTCGGCGACGATCTTGTCGGCCAGCGCGATCGCCGCCGCAATGGGGTCGCCATCGACCACGTCGTCGAACAGCGCGGTGCCCTTCAGCTTGGACGCCGGCACCGTGGCGCCGGAGACGATCATGTTGAGCGCGGCTTCCAGGCCGATCACGCGCGGCAGCCGCTGGGTGCCGCCGGCACCGGGCAACAGCCCGAGCTTCACCTCGGGCAGTGCGATCTGCGCATCGGACTTGGCGACGCGGTAGTGCGCGCCGAGCGCGAGCTCGAGTCCGCCACCCATGCACACGCCCGTGATCGCGGCGATCACCGGTTTCGGCGAGTTCTCGAATGCCGCGATCAACGCCGGCAGGCGCGGCTCGCGCGCCGAGTTCGGCGTGCCGAACTCCTTGACATCGGCGCCGCCCGAGAAGGCACGTTCGCTGCCGGTGACGACGATGGCCTTGACACCGGCATCGGCCTGCGCACGGTCGAGCGCTTGCATCAGCCCCTGGCGCAGCGCAGCGCCGAGGCCGTTGATCGGCGGGTAGTCCAGGCGGATCAGCGCATTCGCGCCGCGAACCTCGTACTGGGTGCTGCTCAT
>JBIODO010000006.1:0-26939 GCA_044445225.1 Burkholderiales bacterium | reverse complement strand
GGCTGAAGAGTTTCGCCAAATCGGCGACATGGAAGGTGCCCGCGACCTGCTCGAAGAGGTGGTGGCCAAGGCCGGTGGTGCGCTGAAGACCAAAGCCCAGAGCATGCTCGACAGCCTTGCGTGATGAATCCACCCCCGAAGCGGCCTAGCGGCCGCCTCCCCCTCTAGGGGGCAACACCAGCGGACCGGCAGAGCCGGATCCGCGGTGTTTGCTTGGAAGTAGCCGTGCCTCCGCCGTCCGCCGGCGCTCGCTGGGCGCTCGGACTGAGCTACCGCGGCACCGCATACAACGGTTGGCAAAGCCAACCGGATGGTGCCTCGGTCCAGGATGCATTGGAACGCGCCTTGTCGCGGTTTGCCGATGCGCCCGTGCGTACCATCTGTGCCGGGCGCACCGACGCCGGCGTGCACGCGTTGAATCAGGTGGTGCACTTCGACGCGCCGGTCGAGCGCGAGGCGTTTTCATGGGTGCGTGGCACCAACAGCCACCTGCCGCAAGACATCGCGGTGCAGTGGAGCCAGCCGGTGCCGGCGGACTTTCATGCGCGCTACCAGGCACGTGGCCGGCGCTACCGCTACGTGCTGCTGCAATCGGCGGTGCGGCCGTCGCTCGAGTCGGGCCTGGTGGGTTGGGTGTTCGATGCGCTGCGGATCGATGCCATGCGCAGCGCTGCCGGCGTGCTGATCGGCGAGCACGACTTCAGCTCGTTTCGCTCTAGCGAATGCCAGGCAGCCAGCCCGGTGAAGACGCTGCGCGCGATCACCATCGAGCAGCGCGGCGCCTACTGGCGCTTCGAATTCGACGCCAGCGCGTTTCTGCACCACATGGTGCGCAACATCATGGGCTGCCTGTTGGCGGTAGGCAGCGGGCGGCGCCCGGCCGATTGGCTCGGCGAGGTGCTGGCGAAGCGCAATCGCGGTGCCGCGGCGCCCACCTTTGCCGCGGACGGTTTGTATTTCGTCGGCCCGTACTACGATGCGCACCTTCAGCTGCCCGATCGCGTACCCGCGACCGACTGGCTGCCGTGAAAGTGACTGTCGTTCGTTCGTGCAGCAGCGCACCCGCATCAAGATCTGTGGCCTCACCCGCGAGGCCGACGTCGCCGCGGCCATCGAGGCGGGTGCCGACGCGGTGGGCTTCGTGCTCTATGGGCGCAGCCCGCGCCACGTGAGTGCGACGCGCGCCGGCGCGTTGGCCCGCCGCCTGCCGCCTTTCGTGACGCCGGTGTGCCTGGTCGTCAATGCCAAGGCCGACGAAATCGCCCGTGCGCTCGACCACGTCCCGCGCGCGGTGCTGCAGTTCCACGGCGACGAGACACCGGCACAGTGCGAGGCCACGGGGCGCGCGTACATCCGGGCCGCCCGCATGCACGAAGGGTTCGCGCTGTTAGACTTCGCGCACGCCTACACCAGCGCATCGGCGCTGCTGCTGGACGCCGATGTCCAGGGCTACGGTGGTGGCGGAAAGGTTTTCGATTGGTCACTCATTCCACCAAGCGTGCCCGTTCCGCTCGTTTTGTCTGGTGGGTTGAATCCTGCAAACGTGATCGATGGGGTGATGCGCGTCCGGCCCTGGGCCGTTGACGTGAGCTCCGGCGTCGAAGCGAGCAAGGGCGTCAAGGACGCCGCGCTGATCCGCCGGTTCTGCGATGCGGTGCGCGAGGCCGACGCGCGCATCGACGACGCCATCCACTAGACCATCCATCACCATGAAGCACTACCAACAGCCTGACGCGCGCGGGCACTTCGGGCCATACGGCGGCAGTTTCGTCGCCGAGACTCTGGTCCACGCGCTCGATGAACTGCAGGCCGCCTACCAGCACTACCGCAGCGACGACGCCTTCGTCGCTGAGTTCCGCAACGAACTCGAACACTTCGTGGGACGCCCCAGCCCCGTGTACCACGCCGTGCGCCTGAGCCGCGAGGTCGGCGGCGCACAGATCCACTTGAAGCGCGAGGACCTCAACCACACCGGCGCGCACAAGATCAACAACACCGTGGGCCAGGCGCTGCTGGCCAAGCGCATGGGCAAGCCGCGCGTGATCGCCGAGACCGGCGCCGGCCAGCACGGCGTGGCCACCGCCACCGTGTGTGCGCGCTACGGCATGGAATGCGTGGTCTACATGGGCAGCGAAGACGTCAAGCGCCAGTCGCCCAACGTCTATCGCATGCACTTGCTGGGCGCGAAAGTGGTGCCGGTCGACAGCGGCTCGAGGACGCTGAAGGATGCGCTCAACGAAGCGCTGCGCGACTGGGTGACGAATGTGGAGAACACCTTCTACATCATCGGCACCGTCGCCGGTCCGCATCCGTACCCGACGATGGTGCGCGACTTCCAGCGCGTGATCGGCGACGAGTGCATCGTGCAGATGCCAAGGCAGATCGGGCGCCAACCCGACGCGGTGATCGCCTGCGTGGGCGGCGGCAGCAACGCGATGGGCATCTTCTACCCCTACATCGAGCATGAGCGCGTGCGCCTGATCGGCGTGGAAGCCGCGGGCCAGGGCCTGCAAAGTGGCAAGCACGCGGCGAGCCTGAACGCCGGCTCGCCCGGCGTGCTGCACGGCAACCGCACCTACCTGCTGCAGGACGACAACGGCCAGATCCTCGAAACTCACTCGGTCTCCGCCGGCCTCGACTACCCCGGTGTCGGACCCGAGCACGCCTACCTCAAGGACACCGGCCGCGCCGAGTACGCGGCGATCACCGACGACGAGGCACTCGCGGCATTTCATCGCCTGTGCCGCACCGAGGGCATCATCCCCGCGCTCGAGTCGAGCCACGCGGTGGCGCACGCGATCAAGCTCGCCGCGACGATGACGCCCGATCAGCACCTGCTGGTCAACCTGTCGGGCCGCGGCGACAAGGACATCGGCACCGTGGCCGACCTGTCGGGTGCCGACTTCTATTGCCGGCCATCGTGTCGAGGGCAGACCGTCAAAGGTGGTCCCGTGAGTGGAGGTGCCCGATGAGCCGCATCGCCTCCACACTGCAGCTGCTGCAACGCAGCGGCCGCAAGGCGCTGATTCCGTACGTGACCACCGGCGACCCCTATGCCGATGCGACGGCACAAGTCATGCAAGGCCTGGTCGATGGCGGCGCCGACATCATCGAGCTCGGCGTGCCGTTTTCCGACCCGATGGCCGACGGGCCGGTGATTCAGAAGGCCTCCGAGCGCGCGTTGGCGCGCGGCATCGGTCTGACCCAGGTGCTCGACGTGGTGCGCGACTTTCGGCGCCACAACACGACCACGCCGGTGGTGCTGATGGGTTATGCCAACCCGATCGAACGCTTCGATCAACGCTTGGGCGCGGGAGCTTTCGTGCGCCAGGCGGCCGAGGCCCAAGTCGACGGTGTGCTGGTGGTCGACTATCCGCCCGAGGAGTGCGGCGAGTTCGCCGCGGCGCTGAAATCCGCTGGACTCGATCTCATCTTCATGCTCGCGCCGACGTCGACCGACGCGCGCATTCAGGAGGTGGCGCGCCTGGCCAGCGGCTACGTGTACTACGTGGCGCTGAAGGGCGTCACCGGCGCGGGCCATCTGGATGTCTCGTCGGTCGCGCAAGCGATGCCGCGCATCCAGAAGCACGTGAAATTGCCGGTCGGCGTGGGTTTCGGCATACGGGATGCGGCCAGTGCCCGAGCGGTGGCCCAGGTGGCCGACGCGGTGGTCATCGGCTCACGATTGGTGCAAATTCTGGAGGCCGAACCGCGCGACAATGTGGTCGCCACCGGTCGACGCTTCATGGCCGAGATGCGGGCCGCGCTCGACACCTGACCCAAGGAAAACGCACATGAGTTGGCTCGAGAAACTGCTGCCGCCGAAGATCCAGCAGACCGATCCGTCCGAACGGCGCTCGGTGCCCGAGGGCCTGTGGATCAAGTGTCCGGCTTGCGAGACGGTGCTCTACAAGACCGACCTCGAGGGCAACCTCAACGTGTGCCCCAAGTGCGAGCACCACCACCGCATCGGCGCGCGCGCCCGGCTCGATGCCTTCCTCGACCCCGAAGGCCGCTTCGAGATCGGCCAGGAGGTGCTGCCGGTCGATGCACTGAAGTTCAAGGACAGCAAGAAATACCCCGAGCGCTTGAAGCTCGCGCTCGAGAATACCGGCGAGACCGACGCGCTGGTGGTGATGGGCGGCGCGGTGATGAGCGTTCCGCTGGTGGCCGCCTGCTTCGAGTTCGACTTCATGGGTGGCTCGATGGGCAGCGTGGTCGGCGAGCGCTTCGTGCGTGGTGTGAACACCGCGCTCGAGCAGAAAGTGCCCTTTGTCTGTTTCACCTCATCGGGTGGCGCGCGCATGTACGAGGGCACCTTGAGCCTGATGCAGATGGCCAAGACCAACGCCTCGCTGGCGCGCCTGTCCAACGCGCGGCTGCCCTTCATCAGCGTGCTCACCGATCCCACGATGGGTGGCGTGTCGGCCAGCTTCGCCTTCATGGGCGACGTGGTGCTGGCCGAGCCCAAGGCGTTGATCGGCTTTGCCGGCCCGCGAGTGATCGAGAACACGGTGCGCGAGAAGCTGCCCGAGGGCTTCCAGCGCGCCGAGTTCCTGCTCGGCAAGGGTGCGCTCGACCTCATCATCGATCGCCGCCAGCTGCGCCCCGCGGTGGCCAAGCTGTTGTCGATGCTGCTCAAACAAAGCGCCGACGCGGTGGCCTGAACGCCTCGCCGTTGGCGGCGCGCGGCTGACCAAGCCCGATTCCGCCCGATGACTGCACCGCGCACGCTCGACGACTGGCTCGCGCACTGCGAGCGCCTGCATCCGAAGAGCATGGACTTCACGCTCGATCGCGTGAGGGTCGTGCGTGATCGTCTGCAGCTGCGATTCGAGTGCCCGGTGATCACCGTGGGCGGCACCAACGGCAAGGGCTCGACCTGCGCGATGATCGAATCGATCGCGCGCCACGCCGGCTATCGCACGGTGCTGTACATGAGCCCGCACCTAGTGCACTTCGAGGAGCGTTGCCTGATCGATGGCCGGATGGCCGATGCGGCGACGCTGCTGCCGCACTTCGAGGCCGTCGAGGCCGCGCGCGGCGACGCCACGCTGACCTATTTCGAGTTCACGACGCTGGCCATCGTGCGCGCGTTCGCGCATGCCAGACCCGATGTGGCCATTCTCGAAGTGGGCTTGGGCGGCCGGCTCGACGCGGTGAACGTGTTCGACGCCGATTGCGCGGTGGTCACCGGCATCGCGCTCGATCACACAGAGTACCTCGGTCCCGATCGTGAATCGATCGGCCGCGAGAAGGCCGGCATCTTCCGCAGCGGCCGGCCCGCGATCGTCGGCGATCCGGAGCCGCCGGCCAGCTTGATCGAGCACGCCGCGGCAATCGGTGCCGACCTGCGTCTGCAGGGCCGCGACTTTGGCCTGCAAGGGGACCGCCAGCAGTGGTCGTGGCGCGGGCGCTCGCGCCGCTTCAGCGCATTGGCGTACCCGGCGTTGCGCGGCGCCAACCAGCTGCTCAACGCGGCCACCGCGCTGGCTGCGCTGGAGTCGCTGCACGACCGCTTGCCGATCAGCGCACAGGCGGTGCGCAACGGCCTGGCGTTGGTGGATTTGCCCGGGCGATTCCAGATCGTGCCGGGTCGTCCAGTGCTGGTGCTCGACGGGGCGCACAACCCGCAGGCAGCCGGCGCGCTGGCGGTGAGCCTCGATCAGATGGGGTTCTATCCGCGCACTTTCGCGGTCTTCGGCGTGATGGCCGACAAGGACATCGTCAACGTGATCGCGCCGTTGCGCCCGCTGGTCGACCACTGGTTCGTCACCGACTTGCCGACTGCGCGCGCGGCCAAGGCCGCCGATCTGGCGCGCGACATCGGCGCCGGTGCAGGCATGTCGCCGGTGCGCGTCAGCACCCATGGCACACCGAGCGATGCGCTGCGCGCGGCGCTGGCCGCTGCGGACCCCGCTGATAGAATCGTCGCATTCGGTTCCTTCTACACGGTAGGCGGCGTGTTGAAAGACGGCTTGCCGCAGATGGCAGCCACGCACCTGGGATGACCCTCCCCGTTCAGGGGACCGCAGCGCTGAGCGGCTGGTCTAGAGCGCGCACGTCGCCCGCCACACGCAGCGCATGGGTCTGTTCTCGTTCCGGCAAGGATCATCGGCCTCAGACGCGCCACGCGCAGGCACACCCGACCCCGTGCAAGCCGCGCGCACGCGCGCGCGGCGGCGCCTGATCGGCGCGGCCGCACTGCTGGGCGTGGGCGTGGTCGGCTTCCCGCTGCTGTTCGAGACCCAGCCGCGGCCGATCCCTGTCGACATCCCGATCGAGATCCCGCGCAAGGAGGCAGCGCCATCGCTGCCGTTGCCGCCGCCGCGCACCGCCTCGGCGGCGCCGGCCACGGCGCGCGTGAGCAGCGGCGTCATCGGCGAGCGCAGTGCCGAACCGCCACGCGAGCGGGCGGCCACCGCCACCCGCAGCGAACCGGCACCCGGTGGTGACGCCACCCGCAAAGAGCCCGCGGCGACGCGCAGCGATCCGGCGGCGCCGCCCAAGCCGGTGCCCGACAAGCCCGAGGCCCGCGCCGATGATGGTGCGCGTGCACGCGCGCTGCTCGAAGGGCAGGGCGCGGCCGGCGCATCAAGTCCCGTCGCGCCCAAGCCCGCTGCAGTGGTGGCCATTGCCGAGCCAAGCAAGCCCACCGCGGCCAGTGCCGAGGCCAACAAGCCCGATGTTGCCAATGGCCGTTTCGTGGTGCAGGTCGGCGCCTATGGCGAGGCCAACTCGGCGCGCGACATGAGTCAGCGTGTCAACAAACTGGGGCTCAAGAGCTATACGCAAGTGATCGAAATCGACGGGGCCAAGCGTATCCGCGTGCGCGTTGGCCCATTCACGGCTCGTGAAGACGCCGAGAAGGCAGCTGGCACACTCAAGGCTGCGGGCTTGCCGGCGGCGGTGTTGACGCTATGAACAACTCCACGCGGGCGGCCGATCGGGCCAAGGCAGAAACATGACCACCATGAACGACATCGGTTGGGTCGACTGGGCACTGCTCGCGGTGCTGCTGGCCTCGGTGATCGTGGGCCTGGTGCGCGGCCTGGTGTTCGAGGTGCTGTCGTTGCTGGGCTGGGTGGCTGCCTACGTCGCTGCGCAAATGATGAGCCCTGAGTTGGCGCCGCATCTGCCGGTGGGCGCCCCGGGTTCGGCGTTGAACCATGGCGCTGCGTTCGCGGTCGTGTTCGTGCTGGCGCTCATCGTCTGGATGCTGATGGCGCGGCTGATTCGCCTGATCGTGCACGCCACGCCGCTGACGCTGATCGATCGCACGCTCGGCGGCGTGTTCGGCCTCGCCCGTGCGATGGTGCTGTTGCTCGCGCTGGCCACGGTGGTGTCGTTCACGCCGGCCGTGCGCGCCGGGCCGTGGCAGGCCTCGCACGGCGCGGCGTGGCTCGGCGTGCTGCTGTCGGGCCTGAAGCCGGTATTGCCTCCTGCCGTGGCTAGGCACCTCCAGGCCTGAAGAATGATGGCCCCCACGCTAGTCGCTTCGCTCCGGCGCTGCCCCGACGGCGCTGCAGGCGCCACCTTGTGTCGCGTGGGGCTCAGTCCGGCTTGGGGCGGCCCGGCGCCGGACTAACCGCGACAATAGCGACCGAGGTAATCATTCCATGTGCGGCATCGTCGGCGTCATCTCGCAGTCACCGGTCAACCAGCTGATCTACGACGCGCTGCTGCTGTTGCAGCACCGCGGGCAGGATGCCGCCGGCATCGTGACGATGCAGGGCACGCAGTGCTTCATGCACAAGGCGCGCGGCATGGTGCGCGACGTCTTTCGCACGCGCAACATGCGCGCGCTGCCGGGCGGCGTGGGCCTCGGCCAGGTGCGCTACCCGACGGCTGGCAACGCCTACAGCGAGGAAGAAGCGCAACCGTTCTACGTCAACGCGCCGTACGGCATCGTGCTGGTGCACAACGGCAACCTCACCAACGCCGCGGCGCTGAAGCAGGAGCTGTACGACGTCGACCGCCGCCACATCAACACCGGCAGCGACACCGAGGTGTTGATCAACGTGCTGGCGCACGAGATCGAACGCGCTGCCCGCGACCGCGTGCTGTCGCCCGATGTCATCTTCGACGCCGTGCGCGTGGTGCACCGGCGCGTGCGCGGCTCGTACGCGGTGATCGCGCTGATCGCCGGTCACGGCCTGCTGGCGTTTCGCGATCCCTATGGCATCCGGCCCCTGGTGTTCGGCCGCACGGCGGCGCCCGGGGGCGTCGAGATCATGGTGGCCAGCGAGACGGTCGCGCTCGAGGGCACCGGCCATCGCGCAGAGCGCGACGTGGCGCCGGGCGAGGCGATCTTCATCGACCTGCAAGGCCGCGTGCACGCGCGCCAGTGCGCCGAGGCGCCGAGCCTGAATCCGTGCATGTTCGAATACGTCTACCTGGCGCGGCCCGATTCAGTGATCGATGGCGTGTCGGTCTACCAGGCGCGACTGAATTTCGGCGAGACGCTGGCGCAGCGCGTGATCTCGACGATGCCACCGAACGAGATCGACGTCGTGATCCCGATTCCCGAGTCGAGCCGGCCCTCCGCCATGCAATTGGCACAGAAGATCGGCAAGCCGTATCGCGAAGGCTTCGTCAAGAACCGCTACGTCGGCCGCACCTTCATCATGCCGGGGCAGGCGGTGCGCGCTCGCTCGGTGCGCCAGAAGCTCAACGCCATCGTGCAGGAGTTCAAGGGCCGCAACGTGCTGCTGGTCGACGACTCGATCGTGCGCGGCACGACGAGCAAAGAGATCGTGCAGATGGCGCGCGAGGCCGGTGCGCGCAAGGTCTACATGGCCTCGGCGGCGCCGCCGGTGCGTTATCCCAACGTATACGGCATCGACATGCCGACCAAGGAAGAACTGATCGCGCACAACCGCAGCGTCGAAGAGATCCGCCGCTTCATCGGCGCCGACGCGCTGATCTACCAGGACATCGATGCCATGAAGCGGGTGGTGAAGGCGCTGAATCCACGACTCGACGGCTTCGAGGCGTCGTGCTTCGACGGCCACTACATCACCGGCGACGTCAGTGAAGCCGCTGCAGTGCCGCGCACCGGCGCGCCCGACGAAGACGACGACGCATCGCGTTCAGGCCTGGCCCTGCACAGCGCGGCGGAAGGGTCATGAGCGGCACGCGGCCGTTCCGAAGCTGCTCGCTCCCCCTCGGGCGCGCGGCGCCGCGCAGCGCCAAGGGGGCTTGGTGAGCGCGGGCGACAAGAAACTGCCGCGCACCAAGCTGCCGCGCGACGCGCGCCTCGACACGTTGGCCGTGCGCGAGGGCCTGCCGCCCAGCCAGTGGGGCGAGAATTCCGAGGCGCTGTTCGTCACCAGCAGCTTTGTGCATCCCGACGCGGCCACTGCGGCCGCACGCTTCGCCAACGAGGAAGAAGCGTTCGTCTACAGCCGCTTCACCAACCCCAGCGTCACGATGATGGAGCGGCGCCTGGCCGCACTCGAGGGCAGCGAGGCCTGCATTGGCACCGCCAGCGGCATGGGCGCGATCACGATGATCCTGCTGGGCCTGCTGAAGGCGGGCGACCACGTGATCTGCTCGCACAGCGTGTTCGGATCGACGATCAGGCTGCTCAACGATTTCGCCAAGTTCGGCGTGCAATCGACGTTCGTGTCGCAGACCGACCCTGCGCGATGGCGGGCGGCCGTCAAGTCCAACACCAAGCTGCTGTTCGCCGAGTCGCCGACCAATCCGCTGACCGAGGTGTGCGACATCGCGGCCTTGGCCAAGATCGCGCACGGTGCCGGTGCCGTGCTGGCGGTGGACAACTGCTTCTGTTCGCCTGCGCTGCAGCGGCCGATCGCGATGGGCGCCGACATCGTGATGCACTCGGGCACCAAGTACCTTGACGGCCAGGGCCGCGTGATTGCCGGCGCGCTGTGCTGCAGCCAGGCGATGATCGACGAGAAGTTCATGCCGGTGCTGCGCACTGCGGGCATGACGCTGTCGCCGTTCAATGCCTGGGTTGTGCTCAAGGGCATGGAGACGTTGTCGATCCGCGTGCGCGAGCAGAGCGCTCGCGCGTTGAAACTGGCTCGCTGGCTCGAGGAGCATCCGGCGGTCGAACGCGTCCTTCATCCCGGGTTGCCGTCGCACCCGCAACATGAACTGGCCATGCGCCAGCAAGACGGCGTCGGCGGCCCGGTGGCATCATTCATCGTGCGCGGCCAGGATGCCGATCGCGCACGGGCCAACGCATTCGCCGTGATCGACGCGACGCGCGTGTGTTCGATCACCGCCAACCTCGGCGACACCAAGACGGCGATCACTCACCCGTCGAGCACCACGCATGGCCGGCTCACCGAGGCGCAGCGCCTTGCGGCCGGCATCACGCAGGGTACGATCCGCATCGCCGTGGGCCTGGAAGACCTCGAAGACCTGAAGGCCGATCTGGCGCACGGGCTCGACACGATCCAATGACGACCGCGCCGGTCCGCACGCGCATCGCGCCGTCACCCACCGGCTTCTTGCACCTCGGCACCGCGCGCACCGCGCTGTACTCGTGGGCCTATGCGCGCCACCACGGCGGGCAGTTCGTGCTGCGCATCGAGGACACCGACGTGGCGCGCTCAACGCAGGATTCGGTGGACCAGATCCTCGACGCGATGCGCTGGCTCGGCCTCGACTACGACGAGGGCCCGATCCACCAGATGCAGCGCCTGGCGCGCTACCACGAGGTCGCCGAAGCGATGATCGCGGCCGGTACGGCGTACCGCTGCTACAGCACGCCCGAAGAGCTCGATGCGATGCGCGAGGCGCAGCGCGCGCGCGGCGAAAAAACGCACTACGACGGCCGCTGGCGGCCCGAGCCCGGCAAGACGCTGCCGCTGGTGCCCGTCGACGTGAAGCCGGTGGTGCGCTTTCGCAACCCGAGCTCCGGCGCGGTGAGCTGGGACGACCTCGTCAAGGGGCCGATCCGCATCCACAACGACGAGATCGACGACCTCATCATCCTGCGCAACGACGGCGTGCCGACCTACAACTTCGCGGTCGTGGTCGACGACTGGGACATGGGCATCACGCACGTCTTTCGTGGCGACGAGCACATCAACAACACGCCGTGGCAGATCAACATCTTCCGCGCCCTCGCTGCGCCGCTGCCGCTGTACGGCCATTGCCCGATCATCCTCGGCGAAGACGGGCTCAAGCTGTCCAAGCGCCGCGGCGCGGTCAGCGTGATGGCCTACGAAGAGGCTGGCTACCTGCCCGAGGCGATGCTCAACTACCTGGCGCGCCTGGGCTGGAGCCATGGCGACGAAGAGCTGTTCAGCCGCGAGCAGATGGTGCAGTGGTTCGACGGCAGCCACATGGCCAAGAGCCCGGCGCAGTGGGACCCGGTCAAGCTCGCCTGGGTCAATGCGCACTACGTGAAAGCGGCCGACGACGCACGGCTGGCGTCGCTGGTCGTGCGCCACCTGGCCGACATGGGTGTCTTCGCTGATGCGGGCGACCGGCGCCTGGTGCAGCGCTGCGCGCTGTTCAAGGACCGCTGCGCGACGTTGGTTGAGCTGGCACAGTGGCTGCGCATGTTCGATCGGCCGGCGCCGCCGAGTGCCGAAGACCGTGCTGCACATCTGGGGCCCGGCGCGCAACCGGCGCTGCGTGCCGTGCGCGATCGCCTGGCCACGGCGGCGTGGGACAAGGCCGGCATCGCGCAGGCCATCAAGGACACGCTCACCGAACAGAAGCTCAAGATGCCGCAACTGGCGATTCCGCTGCGCGTGGCCGTGTGCGGACGCACGCAGACGCCGTCGATCGATGCGGTGCTGGCGCTGTTCGATCGAGCGACTGTGATGCAGCGCCTGTCGGACGCGCTGGCCTGAAGCGGCGAGCCGGCCGCCGACCCAAAGACCCCTATAATCGCGGCCTCGCTCGAGGCGCGTTGCGGTGAGGCCCGTTGGGGGTATAGCTCAGCTGGGAGAGCGCTTGCATGGCATGCAAGAGGTCAGCGGTTCGATCCCGCTTACCTCCACCACACATGCGGCACGCATCGAGTCGACGAAGTTTCCAGACCCCTTCGTCTAGAGGCCTAGGACACGACCCTTTCACGGTTGTAACAGGGGTTCGAATCCCCTAGGGGTCGCCAACTTATCCCCGGTTGCACTGCCGATCTAGCAGTGCAACCGGGCGGTAAGGGTGGCGGGATCGAGCTCGATGCGCTCGATCGGATCGAAGCCGACCGTAGGCATACTCACCGGGCTTTGCATCTGCGCCTGCACCACGGCTGGACGTTCGCGCGCGATCGGATCGCCCGCTGCGTTGCATGCGGCATCGGGCTGGCCTTTGGCGACGTTGCCACGGCCGCCGAGACGACCAACGAGTTCTGGCCCGAGTTGCAAGCGTGGTGGCGGCTGAACCCGAGCACGCAGCTGCTGTTCAACCCGGCGCCGACGCGCAGCCGCGACAGCGACGATCGCACCGCGGTCGATTGGGGCCTGTACGTGGACTATCGCGTGCCCAAGGCCCCGATCTCCTATCGCCTCGGCTACGTCTACTCCGTCAGCAACCCGGAAGCGTCATCGCGCAGCATCGAGCACCGCATCGTGATGGACTTCAACTACCGCTGGAAGATCGGCGAGGCCAGCCTGCTCACCGATCGCACGCGACTTGACTTGCGCGACAAAGAGGGCAGCACCAGCCAGCGCCTGCGCAACCGCGTGCAATACGAATACGAGAGCAAGCTCGGCGAGCTCGGGTTCGTGCCGTACAGCAACTTCGAGCTCTACTACGACAGGCGCTACGACACCATCGCGCGCTACAAGTTCGAGCTCGGCGCCACGTTCATCTTCTCACCGGAAGTGGAACTCACGCCGTACTACAGCCGGCAGACCGACACCCAACCGGAGCGCCAGTACGTTAATGCGTTCGGGCTGATGCTCGCGCTGCGCTTTGAGCCGCAGCGCTGGCGCGGCCCGGTCGCGTCAGAACGCTTGGAGCTGCAGGAAGTTGGATCCGCCGGTGGCTGGCGTCCACGACGCCTGCGACCGGGGGTGGTGCACTCAAGTGGGGGTGTCAGTTCTCCACGCTGCCGCGCCTTGGCGCGATACCCTTCGGCGCATGCTCAAGTGGCCAAGCGCGCTGGTTGTTCTCTTGTTCGGCCAGTTGGGCTGGGTCGGGCACGCCGCGGCGTCAGACGAACTGCTCCCCGTGTGGAAGCGCAGCGGCGGCGAGGCGCACATCAAACTGTCGACCCCGAAGACTCTGCCGCAGGGATTGGTCTCGGTGCCGTATCACCTGGTTGCAGTGAACACCGCGCTGACAACGCCCGAGATGGTCGTCGCGCACTTCAGCGTGGTTTGTGCGCGCAAGACCGGTGAGCCAGTCCAGCTGGTTCTCTCGCGCACGACGATGTTCAAGTTCTTGGAGGGCAGGTACGTCATGGACAGCGACGAGCCTTTGTCGCCGCCACGGGACGTCTCACTGGACTCGTTTCACGACTTCGCGTCCAAGCCGGCCGGCGTGGCGTGTACCCGCGCAGTGGCAATGGTCAAGGCGTTGCATTGACCGCATGGAGTTGCGGGCGGGGCTCTCAACGCCCCATCGTCGCGCCGTCCCAGGGATTGCGCGGCATGCCGCCAAGCGTCTGGTGCCCCCGGTCGATCGAAGCCGTCGACTCCGATGCCATGGGGTGAGGTGCTCGGCGAGAACGTGCCGAACAGCCGATCCCACAAGGTGAGGCCGGTTGCGTAGTTGCTGTCGGTCTCGACCGTTCGCCGCGAGTGATGGACCAGGTGCATGGAAGGCGTCGAGACCAGCCACACGAGCGCGCGATCGAGCGACGCCGGCACCCGCACGTTGGCATGCTGGAGCAAGAGCACCGGCAGGCCGACCAGCGGATAGATCAACACCGCCAGCGGCGGGATACCGAACAGCACCACAAAGACCAGCGCGGGCAGGCGTTCAAGCGTTTCGTTCATCGCGGCGCCGCGGCAGGTGGACCCAGCGCTCCCGTGAAGTTCGATAATCGTCGCGGCTGCAATGATCCATGGCCTGGTGGTGTCGGCGACGCGGCCACGACCTAGCCGGCTTGCCCGGGAGGTGATCGTCATGTCGTCAACCCGTGTGGAGACCGACAGCTTCGGGCCGATCGAGGTCCCGGCCGACGCCCTGTGGGGTGCGCAGACCGAGCGCAGCCGGCGCTTCTTCGCAATCGGGCAGCAGCGCATGCCGCTCGCGATCATCCATGCGCTGGCCGAGATCAAGCGCGCCGCGGCCGAGGTGAACCGCGATCTCGGCCTGCTCGAACCGGCCAAGGCCGACGCCGTGGCCGCTGCCGCGGCGCGCGTGGCGGCCGGCGAGTTCGATGCGCAGTTTCCCCTTTCCGTCTGGCAGACCGGCTCCGGCACGCAGAGCAACATGAATGTGAACGAAGTGGTCGCCAGTCTGGCATCGATCGCTCTTGGAGCAGGGCTCGGCGCGGCGCGGCGCGTGCACCCGAACGACGACGTGAACCTCGGGCAGTCGTCCAATGCCGTGTTCCCCACGGCGATGCACGTTGCGACGGCGCTGCAGACGCGGCCGCTGCTGGCGTCGCTCGCTCGGCTGCGCACGGCCTTGCGGGCCAAGGCGGCGGCGTTCGCGGGCGTCATCAAGATCGGGCGCACGCACCTGCAGGACGCCACGCCGATCACGTTTCGCCAAGAGTTCGGTGGCTACGACGCCCAGCTCGCTCTCGCGCAGGACGCGCTGCGCCACGCGTTGCCAGCCACGTGTGCCCTGGCGATCGGTGGTACAGCGGTCGGCACCGGGCTGAACACGCATCGGGAGTTCGGCTCGCGGGTCGCAGCCCGGCTCGCCGCACGGCTGGGTGAACCCTTCACCGTGGCCGACAACCCGTTCGCCGCGCTGGCGGGGCACGAGCCGCTGGTGGGCTTGCACGGCGCACTCAGGATGCTCGCGATCGCACTCAACAAGATCGCCAACGACATCCGCCTGATGGGCAGCGGGCCACGGGCCGGGCTCGGTGAATTGCGCCTGCCGGCCAACGAGCCGGGCAGCTCGATCATGCCGGGCAAGGTCAACCCGACGCAGGTGGAGGCGCTCACGATGGTCTGCGCCCAGGTGATGGGGCACGACGTCGCGATCGGCATCGCCGCCAGCCAGGGGCAGTTCGAGCTCAACGTGTACAAGCCGCTGATCGCCCATGACGTGCTTGACAGCCTGCGTCTGCTGGCCGACGCGATGGCAAGCTTTGCCGAGCACTGCGTGGACGGCATCGAGGTCGATGCCGAGCGCGCGGCGACCTTGTTGAAGCGTTCGCTGATGCTCGTGACGGCGCTGGCGCCGCACATCGGCTACGACCGTGCCGCGCACATCGCCAAGCACGCCCATGCCACCGGTCTGGGCCTGCGAGAGGCGGCAGTCGCCGTCGGCGGCATCAGCGCAGCCGAGTTCGATGCCTGGGTCGACCCGCGGCGCATGCTCGGACCGGATTGACGGCGCAACCCAGAGGAGCTTCCTCACTGCCTGCCGCGCAGTTCTGGTTGGGCAGCATTCCAACCCTCGCGCAATGAACTGCCCCGCCCGTCACCCAATCCCCGCGGTGATCCTCAACGAAGGACCCCATGCTTGAAATCGCGGCAGTCTGCCTCGTCATCACCGCGCTGCTGGCGTACCTGAACCACCGATTCATCGGGCTGCCGATCGCCATCGGGATGATGGCCGCCTCGCTGACGCTTTCGCTGGGGCTCGTCGCGCTGGACGCTGCCGGCATCACACGCGGCCTGCGGCAGTACGAGGAGACGCTGCTGCGCGCCATCGACTTTTCGGACGTTCTCATGCAGGGCATGTTGTCGATGCTGTTGTTTGCCGGCGCACTTCACGTCGACCTCAAGCAGTTGAAGATCTACCGGTGGCCCGTGGCGGGCGGCATTGGCTGTGCTGGGCACGACGCTGTCGACCCTCGCGGTGGGCTTTGGGATGTGGGTCGCGCTCCCGTTCCTCGGCCTCGATCTGCCGCTGATCCATTGCCTGCTGTTCGGCGCATTGATCTCGCCGACCGATCCGATCGCGGTGATGGGCATCCTCAAATCGGCTGGCGCGCCAAAGGAGCTGGAATTGGTGATTGCCGGCGAGTCGCTGTTCAACGACGGGGTTGGGGGTGGTGATCTTTTCGCTTCTGTTGGGTATGTTGGCCAGCGGCATCACGCCGACGACGGGCCAGGCGCTGCAAGTGCTGCTGCGCGAAGGCGGGGGCGGCGTGCTGTTCGGCCTGGCGTTGGGCTATGCGACGTTTCTGTTGTTGAAGAGCGTGGACAACTACGAAGTCGAGATTCTGCTGACGCTGGCTGCCGTGATGGGCGGCTATTTGCTGGCCAGCAAGCTTCATGTGTCCGGGCCGCTGGCGATGGTCGTGGTGGGCCTGATGATCGGCAATCAAGGCCGTGCGCTGGCCATGTCGGACACGACGCGCCGCTACCTCGACATGTTCTGGGAACTGCTCGACCAGATACTGAACGCGGTGCTGTTCGTCCTGATGGGTATGGAGGTCCTGATGGTCACGTTCAGGCTCGGCGAACTGGTGGCCACGGCCCTTGGCTCTGGCGGTGACCTTGCTCGCGCGTGCGCTTATCGTGGGCTTGCCGGCCGCGGCATTGCCGCGCGCATTCAATTTGCCGCGCGGGTCGTGGAAGGTGCTGACCTGGGGCGGTCTGCGAGGCGGCATTTCGGTGGCCTTGGCGCTGTCGCTGCCTGCCGGACCCGCGCGCGATACCGTGGTCGCATTGACGTACGGAGTCGTCGTCTTCTCGATCCTCGTGCAAGGCCTTTCGATCGGCTACGTCACGCGCAAGTCGATGGTCCGTCGCTGACGGCGGTTGCGTGGCGATAGCGGCCGCGGGTCAGCCGGGCAACACGCGCCTGGCGGCGCGCGCGAGCACCTGTTTGGCTTTCAGCTCGGAGGCCACAGACCGCTCGAGCGATGCGCGAGACAGTCCGGCCTGCGCATAGTGCAGGTTCTCGAAGACCTGACCGGTGGCCGGAAAGGCGCTCAGGATGGCTTGCAGCGCATCGGCGGGAATGTCTTCGGACAGGGCCTGCTGGATACGGAGCACCAGGCGTCGATAGCCATCGGCGTCCGTGCGAGCGGTGCCGGTTTCGACGCACTCCAGCAGGTGCGCCAACGCGACGACGGTCTCCAGACGGGTCCGAATCCACGAGCTCATGGGCCACTCCAGCACTTGGCTCTGAGTTGCCGACCACTCGCCTCGAGTTCAAAAAGCGCCTAGGGAGGCGGTGCCGCAGGGTGCCGGTGTCGTCGGCCCGGCGTGCTCACTGCAGGCCCAGCAGCCGCTTGGCGTTCTCTTTGAGGATCAGCGGCTTCACCTTGTCCTTGAACCCGGCCTCTTCGAAATCGGCCATCCAGCGCTCGGGTGTGATCAGCGGGAAGTCGCTGCCGAACAGGATGCGGTCCTTCAGCAGCGTGTTGGCGTACTGCACCAGCTGCGGAGGAAAGTACTTCGGGCTCCAGCCCGACAAGTCGATCCACACGTTGGGCTTGTGCAGCGCGAGGCTGAGTGCCTCGTCCTGCCATGGCCAGCTCGGGTGTGCAACGATGATCTGCATGTCGGGGAAGGCGATCGCCACGTCTTCGAGCAGCATCGGGTTGCTGTTCTGCAGGCGCAGCCCGCCGCCGCAACGCATGCCCGAGCCGATGCCCGAGTGGCCGCTGTGGAACACCGCCGGCAGCTTGTGTTCGGCGATCACCTCGTAGATCGGCCACGCCATGCGGTCGGTGGGCACGAAGCCCTGCACGGTGGGGTGGAACTTGAAGCCCTTGACGCCGTGCTGCTCGATCAGCCTGCGCGCTTCGCGAGCACCCATCTTGCCTTTGTGCGGGTCGATCGAGCCGAACGCGATCATGATGTCGGCATTCTTCTGCGCCGCTTCGGCGATCTCTTCGTTGGGCACGCGGCGCCGCCCGAGCTGCGACTCCGAGTCGACGGTGAACATCACCAGCCCGATCTTCTTCTCGCGGTAGTAGGCCACCGTCTCATCGATCGTGGGCCGGCGGCTGGAGCCGAAGTACTTGTCGGCCGCGCGGTCGTACTCCTCGCCGTAGTTGTCGAACGGGTTCCAGCACGACACCTCGGCATGCGTGTGGGTGTCGATGGCGACCAGCGAGGTGGTGTCCATGGGATGCCCTCTTAGTTCAACGCAGTAAGTATATGACCGCCCCAACGATGCGCCGGAGATCTCGTGGCCATGGGTGTGGTCGACCGATATTCGGGTTTGTCCTAACTATTAAGTTAAACTACTGAACTATCTTTCGACCTCTCAGGGGATGCCGCAGATGCCACCGTTCAGCCCGGCCAGCGGCCTGCTGGCCACACTCGACCTGCTGCAGGTCTCGCACGCGCGCGCGGTCACCCACGTGCGGTTGCATCGCCCGGCCAAGCGCAATGCGCTCAGCGACCCGCTGATCCAGCAACTGCACACCTGCTTCGTCAACCTGCCCGAGTCCACGCACGCGGTGGTGTTGAGCGGCGAGGGCGACCACTTTTGCGCCGGGCTCGATCTGTCGGAGTTGATGGAGCGTGACGTCGCCTCCGGTGTGCTGCACTCGCGCATGTGGCACGCGGCGTTCGATCAGATTCAGTTCGGCCGCGTGCCGGTGGTCGCGGTGCTGCACGGCGCGGTGGTCGGCGGCGGGCTCGAGCTCGCGGCGTCTTGCCACCTGCGCGTGGCCGACGCCTCCGCGTACTACGGCCTGCCCGAAGGGCAGCGCGGCATCTTCGTCGGCGGCGGCGGCGCGGTGCGCCTGCCGCGCTTGATGGGCGTGGCGCGCATGACCGACCTGATGATGACCGGCCGCGTTTACGACGCACAGGAAGGCCTGCTGGCCGGCCTGTCGCAGTACGTGGTGCCTGTCGGCGAGGGCCTGGCCCGGGGCATCGAGCTGGCCGAGCGCATCGCCGGCAACGCCCCGATGTCCAACTATGCGGTGATGCATGCGCTGCCGCGCATCGCCGATCAATCGCAAAGCGACGGTCTGCTCACCGAGTCGCTGATGGCGGCCGTGGCCGAGAGCACGCCCGAGGCCAAGAAGCGGCTGCGCGCATTCCTTGAAAAGCGCGCCGGCAAGGTCGTCAAGTCGTGAGGATCGGATGAGCCCCCCGCCCGGCCGCCCGAAGGGGGCGAATCCCGCCCGGCGGGAAGGGGCCGCAGGCCCCAAGGGTGCACCAATGACCGCGGTGCCAGCGCGCGACGCGTCAGTGGGCGGCTGCCTGCAGGCGAGCGTCGAGCACCGCGCCGACGGCAGCACCTTGCTGCGCTCGACCGAGGCATTGGGCGAATATCCGCGGCGATTGACCGACTGCCTCGAACACTGGGCGCGCGTCGCGCCCGAGCGCAGCTTCGTCGCACGCCGCGACGCCACTGGCCAGTGGCAGCACATTCGGTACGCACAGATGCTCGAGCGCGCGCAGGCGGTCGGCCAAGCTCTGCTGGACATGGGGTTGTCGGTGGAGCGGCCGCTGGCCATCCTCTCGGACAACAGCCTCGAGCACCTCACGCTGGCGATGGGCGCGCTGTGGGCCGGCGTGCCGTTCGTGCCGGTGTCGCCGGCCTACTCGCTGCTGTCCAAGGATCACGCCAAGCTCAAGCACATCCTGGGCACCGTGACGCCCGGCCTGGTCTTCGCCAGCGATGCCGCTTATGGCGCTGCGATCGCGGCGGCCGTGCCTGACGACACGCCAGTGGTGCTGGCGCAAGGCGGCCTCGCCGATCGAGCGGTGCGCCGCTACCGCGATCTGCTCGACACGGTGTCTGGGCCCACGCTCGTGGCGGCTCACGCGCAGGTGGGGCCCGACACGATCGCCAAATTCCTGTTCACATCTGGCTCGACCAAGTCGCCCAAGGGCGTGATCAACACCCACCGCATGTGGTGTGCCAACCAGCAGATGCTGCGCCAGTGCATGCGGTTTCTCGTGGAGACGCCGCCGGTGCTGGTGGACTGGCTGCCGTGGAACCACACGTTCGGTGGCAACCACAACGTCGGCATCACGCTGGTCAACGGCGGCACGCTGTACATCGACGACGGCAAGCCCACGCCGGCCGGCATGGCCGAGACGCTGCGCAACCTGCGCGAAATCTCGCCGACCGTGTACTTCAACGTGCCCAAGGGCTTCGAGGAGATCGCACGCGCGATGGACCACGACGCGCTGCTGCGCAAGACGCTGTTCGCGCGCTGCAAGGCCTTCATGTTCGCCGGCGCCGCGCTCAGCCAGGCGGTGTGGGACCAGCTCGACGCGCACGGCGCGGCGGCCATCGGCGAGCGGCTGCGCATCATCACGGGCCTGGGCATGACCGAGACGGCGCCGTCGTGCACGTTCGCCGTGGGCACCGACAACCAGTCGGGCCACATCGGGCTGCCGGTGCCCGGGGTCGAGGTCAAGCTGGTGCCCGAGGGCGACAAGACCGAGATCCGCTTTCGCGGCCCCAACGTGATGCCGGGCTACTGGCGCGCGCCCGAGCAGACGCGCGAGGCGTTCGACGACGAGGGTTTCTATCGCACCGGCGACGCCGTACGCTGGATCGACCCGAAAGATCCGCAGCGCGGGCTGCTGTTCGACGGCCGCACGGCAGAGGACTTCAAACTGTCCACCGGCACCTTCGTCAGCGTGGGGCCGCTGCGCGCGCGCATCATCGAAGCGGGCGAGCCTTGCGTGCAGGACGCGGTGATCACCGGCCTGAATCGCGATACGGTCGGCGCGCTGATCTTTCCGCGCCTGGACGCCTGCCGCCGCATCGCCGCCTGCAGCGACCGCACGCCCGCGCCCGAGGTGCTGCACCATCCGGCGGTGCGGGCGCACTTCCAGGCGATGCTCGACTCGCTGGCCGCGCAGGCCACTGGCAGCGCCACCCGGCTCGAGCGCATCCACGTGCTGGCCGAGCCGCCGTCGATCGACAAGGGCGAGCTCACCGACAAGAACTCGATCAACCAACGCGCGGTGCTGCAGCACCGCGCGTCGCTGGTCGATGCGTTGTACGAGGGCCGTGCGGCCGATCCGTTCATCATCCAGGCGACGTGCCTGTGAACCTTGCTTCCCTTGTTCCAACAGGAGACACATGATGAGTTTCAGCAAATCCCTCCTCACCGTTGCGTTGGCTTTCGGCGTGTCGAGCGCGGCGCTGGCCGACGTGACGATCGGCATCAGCCTGCCGCTCACCGGCCCGGCCAACGGGCTGGGCATCCCGATGCAGAACTACATCAAGCTGTGGCCCGAGAGCGTGGCCGGCGAGAAGCTCAAGGTCATCCTGCTCGACGACGCGAGCGACCCGACGCGCGCGGTGCAGAACGCCCGCAGGTTCGTCACCGAAGACAAGGTCGACATCGTGATGGGCTCGTCGGTCACCGTCAACGCGGTGGCGATGGCCGAGCCGGTGGCCGAGTCGGGCACCGTGCAATTGATGTTCTCCCCCGCCGTGCTGCCAGCCGGCAAGGACCACTGGGCATTTCGCTTGCCGCAAGGCAACGCGGTGATGGCGCATGCGGTGATCGAGCACATGAAGAAGCAGGGCATCAAGACGGTGGGCTTCCTCGGCTACACCGACGCCTACGGCGAGACCTGGCTCAATGACTTTCGCGCGCAGAGTGCCGCGCTCGGCGGCCCGCCGATCACGGTGGTCGAGCGTTTCGCACGGCCCGACACGTCGGTCACCGGCCAGGCGCTGAAACTGGTGTCGGCCAACCCCGACGCGATCTTGATCGTCGCCTCGGGATCGGGTGCCGCGATGCCGCACAAGGGCCTGATCGAGCGCGGCTACAAGGGCAAGATCTACCAGACTCACGCCGCCGCCACGCGCGACCTGATGCGCATCGGCGGCAAGGACGTCGAGGGCGCGTTCGTCGTCAGCGGCCCGGCGCTGGTGCCCGAACAGCTGCCCGACAGCCATCCGTCGAAGAAGGTGGCGCAGGACTTCGTCAACAAGTACGAGAAGGCCTATGGCCCGGGCTCGCGCAACCAGTTCGCAGGCCACGCGTACGACGCCATTATCGTGCTCGACAAGGTGATCCCGGTGGCCAAGGCCAAGGCCAAGCCGGGCACGCCGGAGTTCCGCGCCGCCTTGCGTGATGCCATCGAGAACATGGGCCGCACGGTGCTGTGCCACGGCGTGCTCACCTACAGCAAAGACAACCACTGGGGTTTCACGGTCGAGACGCCGGTGATGCTCAAGGTGGTCAACGGCGACTGGAAGATCGAGCCCTCGTCGATGTGACGTGGTGTTTCGCTGGCGCAGCGTGACGCTGCTGCGCTGCCGACACCGCGCGCCGAACCCGCTCGCGCCGAAGTCCCCGCATGGACCCGACGATCGCCGCCATCCTCACGCTCGACGGCGTCGGCAACGGGGCCATCTACGCGCTGCTGGCGCTGGCCACCGTGCTGCTGTTCGCGGTGACGCGGGTGATCTTCATTCCGCAGGGCGAGTTCGTCGCCTTCGGCGCGCTGACCTTCGCCATGCTGCAGCAGGGCAACCCGGTCGGCTCGCTGTGGCAGCGCTACGGCGATCTGCCCGGCACGCTGTGGCTGCTCGCCGTCACGGCGCTCGTCGCCGCTGCGATCGATGCCACGCGCGCCTGGCGCCAGGGCCAGCCCGCACGCGCGTGGCGCGAGGCCGCCACCACGCTGGCGCTGCCGTTGGCGCTCGTGGTCTTGTGCGCGCTGGCGCAGCCGCGCAGCTGGCCGATGGCGTTGCAGGTGTTGCTCACGCTGGCCATCGTCACGCCGCTGGGGCCGCTGGTCTACCGATTGGCGTACCAGCGCCTGGCCGACGCGTCGGTGCTGGTGCTGCTGATCGTCTCGGTGGGCGTGCACTTCGCGCTCACCGGCCTGGGGCTGCTGTTCTTCGGTGCCGAGGCGTTTCGCAATCCACCGTTCTGGGACACGCGCTTCACGCTCGGGCCGCTGACGCTCAGCGGCCAGGCGGTGATCATCCTCGGCAGCTCGGCGGCGCTGATCGTGCTGCTGTGGCTGTTCTTCGAGCGCACGCTGCGCGGCAAGGCGTTGCGCGCCACCGCCGTCAACCGCACCGGCGCGCGGCTGATGGGCATCAGTCCGGCCGTGGCCGGCCGCCTGTCGTTCACGATGGTCGCGTTCATGGGCGCGCTGTCGGGCCTGCTGATCGGGCCGTCGACCAGCGTGTACTACGACTCCGGGTTCCTGATCGGATTGAAGGGCTTCGTCGCGGCGGTGTTCGCTGGTTTGGCGAGTTATCCGCTGGCCGCGCTGGGGGCGCTCGGCGTCGGCGTCATCGAATCGTTCGCGTCGTATGGCGCCAGCGCGTTCAAGGAGGTGATCGTCTTCACGACGATCCTGCCGATCCTGCTGTGGCGCTCGCTGCGCGACCCGCACCCCGAAGACGAGTGATGCGATGAAGCTGCCGCCGCGCCGTCTGCTGTCTGCCGCCATCGCGGTGCTGGTGCTGGCGCTGCCGCTGCTGCCGGTGCCCGAGTTCTGGATCACGCAGCTCAATCTGATCGGCCTGTATGCGATCGTCGCGCTCGGGCTGGTGCTGCTCACCGGCGTGGGCGGGCTCACGTCGTTCGGACAGGCAGCGTTCGTCGGCGTCGGTGCGTACAGCACCGCAGTGCTGACCACGCAATTCTCGCTGTCGCCGTGGCTCGGCCTGCTGGTGGGCATCTTGATCACGGTGGCGATCGCGCTGGTGCTGGCGGCGCTCACGTTGCGCATGTCGGGCCACTACCTGCCGCTGGCCACCATCGCCTGGGGTTTGTCGTTGAGCTACACGATGGCCAACGTCGAGGGCCTCGGCCGCTACGACGGCCTGCTCGGCATCCCCGCCATCAGCGTCTTCGGCATCAGCCTGCACGACGGCCGCAACATGTACGTGCTGATCTGGGTGGTCGCGCTGGCCGCGGCGCTGGCGACGCAGCGCCTGCTCGATTCGCGCAGCGGCCGTGCCATCCGCGCGCTCAAGGGCGGCGCCGCGATGGCCGAGGCGATGGGCATCTCGACCTACCGCTACAAGGTGGTGATCTTCGTCTACGCCGCGGTGTTGGCGGCCATCTCGGGCTGGCTGTTCGCGCACTACCAGCGTGCGGTGAATCCGACGCCGTTCGGCCTCAACCGCGGCATCGAGTACCTGTTCATGGCGGTGCTGGGCGGCGTCGGCCAGGTGTGGGGCGCCTTCGTCGGCGCCGGCGCGGTGAAGCTGATCGAAGACAAGCTGCAGGTCTGGCTGCCGGCGCTCACCGGCACCAACGGCAACTACGAGGTGATCGTGTTCGGCGTGCTGATCGTGATGCTGCTGAAGTACGCGCCCGACGGCCTGTGGCCGGCCGTCAACCGCTGGCTCGAACGCTGGCTGCCAGTATCGCGGCGCGCGATGGACTGGGCCGATGCCTCGCGCCTGCTCGAACGCAGCCGCCCCACGCCGGGCGAGGTGCTGCTTCAGGTGCAATCGGTGCGCAAGGAGTTCGGCGGCCTGGTGGCCGTCAACGACGTCAGCTTCGAGTTGCGCGCCGGCGAGATCTTGGGCCTCATCGGGCCTAACGGCGCGGGCAAGTCGACCACCTTCAACCTGCTGACCGGCACGCTCACGCTGACGCAGGGCAGCGCGACGTTTGCCGGCCACACGATCGCCGGGCTGCCGGCACGCGCGATCGCGCGGCTGGGCGTGTCGCGCACCTTCCAGCACGTGAAGCTGCTGCCCGACATGACGGTGCTCGACAACGTGGCGCTCGGCGCCCACCATCGCGGCCACTGCGGCGCACTGCGCGCGATGCTGCGCCTGGATCGCGACGAAGAGCAGCGCTTGTTTGCCGAAGCCGAACGGCAGCTCCAGCGCATCGGCATGGGCGCGCAGTTGCACGAGCTGGCCGGCAACCTGCCGCTGGGCCCGCAGCGGCTGATGGAGATCGCGCGTGCGTTGTGCGCCGACCCGGTGCTGCTGTTGCTCGACGAGCCGGCCGCCGGCTTGCGCCTGCAGGAGAAGCAGGCGCTGGCCGCGGTGCTGCGCCAGCTCAAGGGCGAGGGCATGAGCATCCTGCTGGTCGAGCACGACATGGACTTCGTGATGGGGCTCACCGACCGCATCGTGGTGATGGAGTTCGGCACCAAGCTCACCGAAGGCACGCCGGCCGAGGTGCAGGCGAGCCCCGCGGTGCGGGCGGCGTATTTGGGCACCGAGCACTGACATGCGATCGCATCTGGGAAAGCTCGACCTAGCGATGCCAGTCGTACTCTGGAAACCCAGCGCATGAGCGCGACCCCGGACCTTCTGCTCGACGTCGCCGACCTGCATGCCGGCTACGGCAAGGCCGAGGTGCTGTCGGGGCTGCGCTTGAGCGTGCCGCGCGGTGGCGTGGTCAGCGTCATCGGGCCCAACGGCGCAGGCAAGTCGACGCTGCTCAATTCGCTGATGGGCCTGCTGCAGGCGCGCGGTCGCATCGTGTTCGACGGCGAGCTGGTGTCGGGCATGCCGCTGGAGGACCGCGTGATGCGCGGCATGTCGCTGGTGCCCGAGAAGCGCGAGCTGTTCGGCTCGATGGCGGTCGAAGACAACCTCGTGCTGGGCGGCTATCGGCAGATGCGGCGCGGTGTGGCCAACTGGCGCGATGGCGTCGAGCGCGTGTACACGCTGTTTCCGCGCCTGCACGAGCGGCGCGAGCAACTGGCCGGCACGCTGTCGGGCGGCGAGCGCCAGATGCTGGCGGTGGGGCGCGCATTGATGGCCGACCCGAAGCTGTTGATGCTTGACGAGCCGAGCCTCGGCCTGGCCCCGCTGGTGGTGCGCGAGGTGTTCCGCACCATCGAGCGGCTGCGCGAGGGCGGCGCATCGATCCTGCTGATCGAGCAGAACGCGCGCGCCGCGCTCGAGGTGTCGGATCACGCGTACGTGCTCGAGACCGGCGCGCTCGCGCTCGAAGGGCCGGCCCGCGAGCTGGCGCGCGACCCGCGCGTGATCGACACCTACCTCGGGGCGCGAACCCCATGAGCGCAGACACGACCGACCTGGCCGAGGCGCCGGCACGTGCTGACGGCGTACTCGAGCTTGGCGTGCTGCGCGACGTGCTGGGCTTTCACATCACGCTGGCCAACATCGCCACGGTGGCGCTGTTCGAGCGCCACGTGGGCGGCCCGTTCAGTCTGCGCAAGGCCGAGTTCTCGCTGCTGATGCTGCTGCTGGCCAACGGCGCGACGCCGGCCAAACACCTGGCGCGCACGCTGCGGTTGTCGTCGCCGAACCTGACGATGCTGATCGACCGCATGCAGGCCAAGCACTGGCTGCGCCGCGAACGCAACCCGGCCGACCGCCGCTCGCAGATGATCGTGCTGTCGGCCGAGGGCCTGGCGCTGGCGCGCCGTGCGCAGGCCGCCGCCAAGACGATGGAAAACGGCCTGCTGCGGCGCTTGAGCCGCGCCGAGCGTGCGATGCTGATCGAGCTGTTGACCAAGGTCGCGGCGCACCGCGACGCCACCGCGCACGAGATGCCGGCGACCTGACACCAGCGGCCCCGCTGATATACTTTCAGGCTCGTTTCGAGCCACGTGGAGTGGTAGTTCAGTTGGTTAGAATACCGGCCTGTCACGCCGGGGGTCGCGGGTTCGAGTCCCGTCCACTCCGCCAGATCTCTAGGAATACGGGCCTCTCAGGCCCGTTCTTCATTTCTATCCACCAAAAAATATCCAATGAAGTGGTGACTTCGGGCCTCACCGCGTCACACCAATTCGATTTGCACTTTGCGGCCGACCAGGGCCGCGGCCCGCTGCAAGGTGGAGAGCGTCACGTCTCGGGTCGGATCGAGCAGGCGATCAACCTGCGACCGGCTAGTTTTCAGCATGACGGCCAGCTTGGCCTTGCTGAGCGATTGTTTTTCCATCGCTTCGGTGAGCTGCCACACCACCACTTCCTTGATCGCGAGCGCCTGCATCTCGTCGAACGTGCCCTCATCCTTGAGG
>JBIODO010000005.1:0-27802 GCA_044445225.1 Burkholderiales bacterium | reverse complement strand
GTGCCCGCTGTTGGCCGCGGTGTAGTGCGCCTGCTGCATCGAGCGCAACAGCATCGCGTGGATCTGCGTCGCGTCGGGCCGCTCGCGCGTGGCCAGCGCGATGGCCTGCAACTCGCCGGGCGTGGGGTCGTCCGACAGCGAGACGCCCAGGCCCATCGCCTTGAGGTAGTTCTGCAGCGTGATGCGTTTTTCGGTGGTCGGCCCTTCGTGCACGCGATACAGCGCCGGATGGCCGTGGTCGGCGATGAACTCGGCGGCGCACACGTTGGCCGCCAGCATCGCCTCTTCGATCAGGCGATGCGCCTCGTTGCGCTTGCGCGGTTCGATGCGCTCGATGCGGCCGTTCTCGTCGGCCACGATCTGCGTCTCGGTGGTCTCGAAATCCACCGCGCCGCGCGTGCCACGGTGCTTGAGCAGCGCGCGGTACACCTCGTGCAGATGAATCAAGTGCGGCACCAGTTCGCTGCGCCGCTGCGCCTCAGGGCCGCGCGTATTGCCGAGGATCGCCGCCACCTCGGTGTAGGTGAAGCGCGCCTGCGAGCAGATCACCGCCGGGTAGAACTGGTAGGCGGTGATCGCGCCGCCGCCATCGACCACCATGTCGCACACCATCGACAGCCGGTCTTGTTCGGGGTTGAGCGAGCACAGCCCGTTGGACAGTTTCTCCGGCAGCATCGGGATCACGCGGCGCGGAAAGTACACCGAGGTGGCACGCTCGTACGCGTCGTCGTCGATCGGCTCGCCCGGCTTCACGTAGTGGCTGACGTCGGCGATCGCCACCACCAGGCGCCAACCCGAGTCCGCGTTCTTGCCGCGCCCCAGCGGCTGCGGCTCGCAATACACCGCATCGTCGAAGTCGCGTGCATCCTCGCCGTCGATGGTGACCAGCGGCACGTCGCTCAAGTCGATGCGCTGCCGCCGGTCGACCGCGCGCACGTGGTCTGGCAGCGCGGCGGCCTGCGCCAGCGACTCGGCCGAGAAGCGGTGCGGCACTTCGTACTTGCGCACCGCGATCTCGATCTCCATGCCCGGGTCGTCGATCTCGCCGAGCACCTCGACCACGCGGCCCACCGGCTGCGAGAACATCGACGGCGGCTCGGTCAGCTCGACGGCCACCACTTGTCCGGTGGTGGCTGCGGCCGTGGCGTTCTTCGGGATCAGGATGTCCTGGCCGTAGCGCCGGTCCTCTGGCGCCACCAGCCACATGCCGTTTTCGTGCAACAGGCGGCCGATGATCGAGGCCTTGCGCCGCTCGATGATGTCGAGCACGTGCCCTTCGGGGCGGCCCTTGCGGTCGTAGCGCACGATGCGCACCTGCACGCGGTCGCGGTGCAGCACCGAATGCATCTCTTGCTGCGACAGGTAGATGTCGGCCTCGCCGTCGTCGCGCTGCACAAAGCCGTGGCCGTCGCGGTGACCGATGACGGTGCCGCAAACCTCGCTCATCAGTGCACCGCCCAGCGGCGCATTGACGGTCTCTTTCAATGTCTTGATGCTAAAATCCTTCGCTCTTGAAACTGCCCAGGTGGCGGAATTGGTAGACGCACTAGTTTCAGGTACTAGCGCTTAACGGCGTGGGGGTTCGAGTCCCTTCCTGGGCACCAAAGGGATGTTGGAAGGAAAGCGGGTTGGCTGAACGCCAACCCTTTTCTTTTTTCCCCGCATGGCGGCCTTCAAACGGCAAACTTCTTCGCCAGCCGTTCAGGCCGCAGATTGTCGTACTCCTCGAACGGCTGATGGATCCACGGGCTGGTGGGCAGCGTCTCGACGAAATAGTCGGGCGTGTAGCTCGATGCGCCCTTGACCCAGATCACTGCCGAGCGCAGCTCGGCGATCGACGGCATGCCGCGCAGCCGGTCGACCACCGCGCGCAGCGTGATGCCCGAATCGGCCAGGTCGTCGACCAGCAGCACGCGGCCGGCCAGCTCGCCTTTGGGCATGGTGATGTACTTGGCCATGTCCAGGCGCCCCTGGATCGTGCCGGCCTCGGCTCGGTACGAGCTGGTGGACATGATCGCCAGCGGCAGGTCGAACACCCGCGACAGCACGTCGCCCGGGCGCATGCCGCCGCGCGCCAGGCACAAGATCTGATCGAATTGCCACCTCGACGCCGCCACCTTCAGCGCCAGCCGCTCGATCAACAGGTGGTATTCGTCCCACGACACGTACAGGTGCTTGCCGTCGTCGGTGAGCATGGCAGTCGCCTCTTGCGTTGAATGGAGGTTCAGGTGCGAAACGGGTGCCGCAGCACGATGGTGTGCTCGCGGTCGGGCCCGGTGGACACCATGTCGATCGGCGCATCGATCAAGGCGCGCATGCGCTCGAGGTAGGCGCGCGCGTTCTGCGGCAATTGATCCCAGCGCGTCAGTCCGGCGGTGGTCTCGCGCCAGCCGGGCAGCGTTTCGTAGATCGGCTGGCAGGCCGCGATCTCGTCGGCATCGAGCGGCAGGATGTCGAGCCGCTGGCCGCCCTGCGAATAGCCCACACAGATCTTCACCTCGGGCAAGCCGTCGAGCACATCGAGCTTGGTGACGCACAGGCCCGACACGCCGTTGATCAACATGGCGCGGCGCAGCGCCGCGGTGTCGAGCCAGCCGCAGCGGCGCGCCCGTCCGGTGACCACGCCGCGCTCCTGCCCCACGGTGGACAAGTGGTGGCCCACCGTGCCCGGCACGTCGATCGGCAGCTCGGTGGGGAATGGGCCGCCGCCGACGCGCGTGGTGTAGGCCTTGGTGATGCCGAGCACGTGGTGCAGCATCTGCGGCCCCACACCCGAGCCCGCGGCCGCATTGCCGGCCACGCAGTTGCTCGAGGTGACGAACGGATAGGTGCCATGGTCGATGTCGAGCAGCGTGCCTTGCGCACCCTCGAACAACACGTTATGGCCGGCGCGATGCGCCTGCGCGATGCGGCTGCCGACGTCGCCCAGCAGCGGCACCAGCTGCTCGGCGGCGCCGAGGGCCGCATCGAAGATCGGCGCGAACTCCAGCGGCTTGGCGTGCAGCGCACCGGTGAGTGATTCGTTGTGCAGCGCCAGCAGCTCGCGCAGCTTGCGCTCGAAGCGCTGCGGGTGCTTCAGGTCCTGCATGCGCAGCGCGCGGCGCGCCACCTTGTCTTCGTAGGCCGGGCCGATGCCCTTGCCGGTGGTGCCGATCTTGCCGCTGCCACTCTCCTCGCGCTGTGCCTCGCGCGCAGAGTCCACGGCCACGTGGAACGGCAGGATCAGCGGGCACGACTCGCTGATCAGCAGACGCGAGCGCACGTCCAGGCCGATGGCCTCCAGCCGCGCGATCTCGATCAGCAGGTGAGCCGGGTCGACCACCACGCCGTTGCCGATGAGGCATGCGACACCTTCGCGCATCACGCCCGACGGAATCAACTGCAACGCGGTCTTCACGCCCTTGATGACCAGCGTGTGGCCGGCGTTGTGGCCGCCCTGGAAGCGCACCACGGCCTGCGCATGGTCAGTCAGCCAGTCGACGACCTTGCCCTTGCCCTCGTCGCCCCATTGGGTGCCGACCACCACCACGTTGCGGCCGCGCGCGATCGAAGCGTCTGAACTCATGAATGGAACTGCGGAAGGTGAAAGGTCGGGCTCGAGCTAGCGCGCCCGCAGCACCCATTGGCCGCCGACGGCGGCAAGCTCGCGGTTGCAGTCGAACTCCTGCCCCTCGTGTTCGTGGCCCGGCAGGATGCACAGCACGGTCTCGCCCTGCTCGCGCAAGCGGCGCACCGCCGTGCGCAACGAGGCGTCTTCGCCCCACGGCGCGCGGATCGCGCTGCGCGGCGCCTGCGGCGCCCCGTGCGACGACAACGCCTTCAAGTCGAGGCTGAAGCCCACGGCGGGCCGATTGCGGCCGAACACCGCACCCACTTCGTCGTAGCGCCCGCCGCGCAGCACGGGTTCGCCGACATCGGCCGCATAGACGGCAAAGCGCGCGCCGCTGTAGTACGCATAGCCGCTCAAGTCGGCGAGGTCGAAGCCAATGCGCACCTGCGGATGCGTGTGGCGCACATGGCGCGCCAGCCACGTCAGATCGTCGAGCGCGCGGCGCACCAGGTCGCTGCGCGGCAGCACCTGCCGCGCGCGATCAAGCACCGACTCGTCGCCGTACAGGCTCAGCAGATCGACCAGCGCCTGTCGCGCGCTGGCCGGGAACCCATGCGTCAGCTCGTGCAACGATGCGCTGTCTTTTGCGGCGAGCGCAGCCACCACGTCCTGCAGCCGCTGCCCGTCGGCCGGCACACCGGCCAGCACGCCGCGCACGATGCGCGCGTCGGCCAGGTCGAGCACCAACCCCTGCAGACCCGCCGCGTGCAAGCCGTCGAGGGCCAGCTCCTGCACCTCGAGGTCGGCCTCCAGGCCGCCGTGCCCGTAGATCTCGGCGCCGAGCTGCAGCGGCTCACGCGTGGCATGCGGGGCGCCCGGCCGCGTGTGCAGCACCGGACCGCAATAGCACAGACGCGACACGCCGACCCGGTTGAGCAGGTGAGCGTCGATGCGCGCCACCTGCGGCGTGGTGTCGGCGCGCAGGCCCAGCGTGCGTCCGCTCAGCTGATCGACCAGCTTGAAGGTCTGCAGATCGAGCTCGCGCCCGGTGCCCGACAGCAGCGACTCCAGATACTCCAGCAGCGGCGGCATCACCAGCTCGAAGCCGTAGCTGCGTGCCAGATCGAGCAACGTGCGCCGCAACTCTTCGATGCGCCGCGCCTGTGCGGGCAACACGTCGGCGATGTGCTCGGGCAGCAGCCAAGCTGAGGACATGAACGAGCGGGCCGGTTAAAAACGGCATTGTACGGGTGGCCCCGTGGCCGACGCCGCGGGGCCTAGCGGAAGAACACCACCAGCAGCAGCAGCCCGATCAGCATGCTCGACAGGCCGAGAAAGCGGATCTGGCCGTCGCTCAGGCGCAGCGCCTTGGAGAACACTTCGCGCCAGGTGGTCGGGCTCAGAAACGGCAACAGACCTTCGAATACCAGCAGCAGCGCCACGGCGCCGAGCAACAAGTCGACCATGGCGTCGGTTCAGCGCCGCGGAGCCACAGCGGCCGGCGCAGCGAGCGAATTGCCGCGCATCGCCTTGAAGAACTCGCTCGACGGATCGACCACCATCACGTCCGAGCGGCTGCGAAAGCTGGCGCGATAGGCCTCCAGGCTGCGATAGAACTGCGCGAACTGCGGGTCGCGGCCGAACGCGTCGGCATACAGCGCCGAGGCCTTGGCGTCGCCCTCGCCCTTGAGCTTCTGCGCGTCGCGATACGCCTCGGCGATGATCACTTCGCGCTGGCGGTCGGCGTCGGCGCGGATGCGCTCGCCCTCGGCGGCGCCTTGCGAGCGCAGCTCGTTGGCCACCTGCTGGCGCTCCGATTGCATGCGGCGGTACACCGAATCGGTGATGTCGGCCACGAAGTCGACGCGCTTGATGCGGATGTCGATCAACTCGATGCCGAACGACTTGGCTTCGTCGGCCAGCCGGCTGCGCACGTCTTGCATCACGCGATCGCGCTCCCCCGACAGCATCTCGCGCACAGTGCGCTTGGTGACCTCTTCGTTGAACGCGGCCTGCACCACCTGGCTCAGCCGGCTCTCCAGGTTTCGGAAGTCGGCGCCGTTGTTGCGGATGAACTGGCGCGGCTCTGAGATGCGCCACTTGGCCAGCCAGTCGATCACCAGGCTTTTCTTCTCAGCGGTGAAGATGGCGCGCGTCTCGGTGCTGTCGAGCGTCTGGATGCGCTTGTCGAGGAACACCACGTTCTGGAACGGCGGCGGCAGTTTGGCCTTGAGCCCCGGCTCGGTGATGACCTCTTTGATCTCGCCCAGCGCATAGACCACCCCGACCGACTTCTGGTCGACGATGAACAGCGTCGAGCTGGCGATCATCAGCAGGATCAGCAGGCTGGCGACGAACAATCCAATGCGATTCATGTTGTTGTTCTCCTGCAGCCGCTTTCAGCGGCCCTCGCGGTCTCGGCTGCGTGCGCCGTCGCGCGAGCGTGCATCGGTGGTACTCGAGGGAGTCACCGCGCCGGCGTCGCCGCCTGCGGGCACCGGCGCCACCGCCGCCGGCCCTGCCGTGCCGACTTGCTGAAGCAGCTTGTCCAGCGGCAGGTACAGCAAGTTGGAGCCGCTGCGGCTGTCGATCATCACCTTGCTGACGCTGGAGTACACCTGCTGCATGGTCTCGATGTACAGGCGGTCGCGCGTCACCGCCGGCGCGCGCTGGTACTCGGCCAGTACCGAGCGAAAACGCTGCGCGTCACCATCGGCCTGCGCGATCACGCGCTGCTTGTAGCCCTGCGCCTCCTCGCGCAGGCGCGCCGCCGTGCCGCGGGCCTTGGGCACCACGTCGCTCGAATAGGCCTGGCCTTCGTTCTTCAAGCGGTCGCGATCGGCGCCGGCCTTCACCGCATCGTTGAACGCCGCCTGCACCTGCTCGGGCACCTGCACGTTCTGCACGTTGACGTTGACGATCAGGATGCCGGCGTTGTAGCGATCGAGCTGGGCCTGGATCAACTTCACCAGATCGGTGGACAGCGCCTCGCGCTGCTCGTACAGCACCGAGTCAACCTTGCTGCGGCCGACGATCTCGCGCACTGCCGACTCAGCCGCCTGCTCCACCGCCAAATCGGGGTCGCGGTTCTCGAACAGGTAGGCGCGCGCGTCCTTCAGGCGGTATTGCACCGTGAAGCGGATGTCGATGATGTTCTCGTCCTGCGTCAGCATCGACGAGTCGCGCAGGCCGGTGGCCTGAATCACGTTGTTGCGCCCGATCTCCTTGGAGCGCAGCTGCGTCACGGGCACCGTCTCGTGGGACTGGAACGGATACGGAAAGCGCCACTGAAAGCCGGCGTCGGAGGTATAGCTGTACTTGCCGAAGGTGCTCACCACCGCCTGCTGGCCTTCCTGCACGATGAAAAAGCCGCTGCCGGCCCACACCAGCAGCACCACCAGCGCGATCAGGCTGACGCCGATGCCGGCGCTCTTCATGTCGGGTTGATAGGGCGGCCCGCCGTTGTCGGGCTCGGTGCGGCGCTGGCCGCCCTTGCCGCCGAACAGGCCGCCCAGCCGGCGGTTGAAGTCGCGCCACAACTCGTCGAGATCGGGCGGGCCATCGTTGCGGCCGGCCATCACCACGTGCGGCGAGCGGCGCGCCCGCAGCCAGGCGAGCCCGGCTTGCCAGGCCAGGCGCAAGCGGGTCGGCAGGTTGGGCGGTTTGTCGGCGGTGGCCGGTGTCGGGCGCAGGCTCATGCGGTGTTGGAAGTTTGGACCGATGGATCGGATTGTCCGGCAATCGCGGGCCGCGACGCTGCGCCATCACATGGTGGCGCCACCGGCGGACGCAAGGCCTGGCCAGCTGCCACGCCGGCGATCAGCTCGCGCAGCCGATCGAGCCCGCTACCCTGGGTGGCGCTGACGAACACCCGCGGCACCAGCGTGCCGTCGCCGCGCGCGATCCAGTCGTGCAGCGCACGGGGCTGCGGCTGCAACGCGTCGAGCTTGTTGAAGACGAGGATCTGCGGCAGGTCGTGGGCGCCGATCTCGGCCAGCACCCGTTCGACCTCCTCGCGCTGCGCCTGCACTTGCGGGCTCGACGCATCGATCACGTGCAGCAGCAGGTCGGCCTCGGTGGCCTCCTGCAACGTCGCGCGAAAGGCTTCGACCAGCTTGTGCGGCAGGTCGCGGATGAAGCCGACCGTGTCGGACAACGCCGCCGATTGCTGGGTGCCGTTCAAGTACAGCGACCGCGTGGTGGTGTCCAGCGTGGCGAACAGCTGGTCGGCGGTATAGACACGCGCCTTGACCAGCGCGTTGAACAGCGTCGATTTGCCCGCGTTGGTGTAGCCGACCAGCGAAACCCGCAAGGCCCCGCTCTTGGCGCGGGCCTTGCGCTGCGTGTCGTGCTGGCGCTTCACCTTGGTCAGCCGCGCTTTCACCGACTTGATGCGCTCGCTGATCATGCGGCGGTCCAACTCGATCTGCGCCTCGCCGGGGCCGCCGCGCAGGCCGGCACCCCCGCGTTGGCGCTCCAGGTGGCTCCAGCGGCGCACCAGCCGCGTGGACAGGTATTGCAGGCGCGCCAACTCGACCTGCAGCTTGCCCTCGTGGCTCTTGGCGCGGCGCGCGAAGATCTCCAGGATCAGCGCCGTGCGGTCGGCCACCTGCACGCCGAGATGGCGCTCGAGGTTGCGCTGCTGCGCCGGGCTCAGCGCCTGGTCGAACAGCACGCCGCTGGCGTGATGCTCGGCGACCAGCGCCTTGATTTCGTCGGCCTTGCCGCTGCCCACGAACAACGCCGCATCGGGCGCCTTGCGCCGCGCGACCAGCCGCGCCACCGGCTCGTCGCCGGCCGATTCGGCGAGCAGCGCCAGCTCATCGAGCGTCGGATCGAACGAATGCCCCGCGCCCAGGTCGACACCCACCAGCACGGTGCGCGTCGCTGCCGCGTCGTCAACGCTCGACAGGTCGGATGTGCGATCCAAAGGCAAACCGCTGGCGGCCTTGCTGCGCATGCGCAGCGATCAGGCCGCCTCGTCGGTGCTCTCGTTGGTGTGGAAGTTGACCGGCCGGCCGGGTACCACCGTCGAGATCGCGTGCTTGTAGACCATCTGCGTGACGGTGTTTCGCAGCAGCACCACGTATTGATCGAACGATTCGATGTGTCCCTGGAGCTTGATGCCGTTGACCAGGTAGATCGACACCGGCACATGCTCTTTGCGCAGCAGGTTCAGGAACGGGTCTTGTAGAAGTTGCCCTTTGTTGCTCACGATATGCTCCGTGTTGAGAGTTCCGGAAGGAAGCCGCACGTTATCACACGGCGGGCGCCTTCTCGCTCGCAGGGTCGCTGTCGCATGTGCGTGCCACCCGCATCGACCGCGCACCGCGCGCAGAGTTCAATCTGTGCGGCAGCGAATTCAGCGCGATCGTGCGCGACCTTCGTCGAACGGATTGCGCGAACTGCGCATTTCGATGCGCAGCGGCGTGCCCACCAGGCCGAAGTGGGCACGGATGCGGCCTTCGAGATAACGTTTGTATGCATCGGTCACGTGGTCCAGCGCATTGCCGTGGATCACCACGATCGGCGGATTCATGCCGCCCTGGTGCGCATAGCGCAATTTGGGGCGCACTGCGCCGGCGCGCTTGGGCGCCTGGTGCGCCACCGCCTCCTGCAGCAAGCGGGTCAGCACCGGCGTGGGCAGCTTGGCGCGCGCCGAATCGTGGGCCTGCACGATGGCGTTCCACAGCGGCGCGAGGCCCTGGCGCTTGCGCGCCGAGATGTGCAGCACGGTGGCATAGCGCAGGAACGCCAGCCGCTGGGCCAGTGCCCGGTCGACCATCTCGCGCTCATAGGCGTCGACTGCGTCCCACTTGTTGATCGCCACCACCACCGCGCGGCCGCTGTCGAGGATATAGCCGGCGATGTGGGCATCCTGGTCGCTCACGCCCTGCGTGGCATCGAGCAGCAGCACCACCACGTTGGCGTCCGCGATCGCCTGCAGCGTCTTGACCACCGAAAACTTCTCCACCGCCTCGAACACCCGCCCCTTGCGCCGCAGGCCGGCGGTGTCGATCAGCTCGAAGCGCCGGCCGGCACGCTCGAACGGCACGTGGATCGCGTCGCGCGTGGTGCCCGGCTGGTCGAATGCAACCAGACGTTCTTCGCCGAGCCAGGTGTTGATCAGCGTGCTCTTGCCGACGTTGGGTCGCCCGGCTACGGCCAGGCGGACCGGCTTGTCATTGGCGGCATCGTCGTCGGGCGCCGCGTCGAACTCAAAGCCTTCGAGCGCCGCGTCGAGCAGGCTGCGCACGCCCTGGCCGTGGGACGCCGACACCGGATGCGGGTCGCCGAGGCCAAGCTCGTGGAACTCGTTGAGCGCCGGCGATTCGCTCATGCCCTCGGCCTTGTTGACCGTGAGCAACACGCGCTTGCCGCTGGTGCGCAGGAAGCGCGCGATGTCGTGGTCCTGCCCCGACAGTCCGGCACGCACGTCGACGACGAACAGCACCGCGTCGGCCTCGGCCACCGCCTGCCGCGTCTGCTTGGCCATCTCATGCACGATGCCGGCTTCGCTCGTGGGCTCGAAGCCGCCGGTGTCGACGACGATGAATTCACGGCCCTCGGAGACGGCGTCGCCATAGTGGCGGTCGCGCGTGAGACCGGAGAAATCAGCCACGATCGCGTCACGCGACTTGGTCAGCCGATTGAACAGCGTGCTCTTGCCCACGTTGGGGCGGCCGACGATCGCGAGAACGGGTTTCATCGCTTGTCGCTGCTGCTCGCTCGCCCGCGGCCCGTCAGCGCCACCGGCCCGTCAGCCGAATCGCATAGCGAACACACCGCCATTGCGGGTGACCACCAGCACGATGTCGCCCATCCGCACCGGCGGCGCCACCACCGGCGAGCCATCGGTGCTCCAGCGCGCCAGCAGGTGGCCGTCGTTGCGCGCCAGCGCATGCACCCATCCTTCGGAGTCACCGACCAGCACGGCAGCGTCGGTGACCAGCGGTCCGCTCAAACCCCGGTACAGCAGCTTCTCCTGCGTCCAGGCGATGTCGCCGCTGGCTGCCTTCCATGCGGTGATGCGGTCGCTGGCATCGCCACCCACCACCAGTTCGTCATCGCCGCCGACGGGCTGGATGCCACCGACGTTGCGGCTCCAGCGCAACGTGCCGTTGTCGGCGCGCGCGCAAGCCACCGCCGATTGGAATGCACGCGCACAGAAGACGTCGCCCACACGCAGCGGTGGCCCCACCAGATCGGCCAGCCGCTCGATCTCGTTGGTGCCGCGCGGGCTGGCCATGGTGATTTCCCAGCGCACGCTGCCGCGCAGCGGATCCACGCCGACCAATTGCGCGCCCTGGCCGACCAGCAGCGTGTCTTTGTAGGCGGCCAGCACGCCCGGTTGCGACAGCGTCAACGCGTCGCCGGCGCGCTGCAGCCGCCACAGCGGCCTGCCATCGAGCGCATCGAAGGCGCCGACCACGCGGTCGACACCCATCACGAACACGCGCTCGCCAGCCACCAGCGGCGCGCTGGTGATGCGCGAGTTCAGGCGCTTGCGCCAGAGCTCGTTGCCGCGCTCGAATACCACGACCTCGTTGTTGCGCGTGGCCACTGCTGCAAAGCGACCGTCGCTGCCCACGCCGGCCAGCAGCGCGGCGCCGGCGCTGACGCGCCAGCGCTCGGCCCCGCTGGTGGCCTCCAGCGCCGTCACCGAACCATCGCCGCTGGCCACCACGAACGCGCCGTCGCGCGCTTGCACAGCCAGCGGGAACGTCACGCGGTCAAGCCTGGCATTCCACACCGTGCGCCCTTCCAGCTGGGGCTGGATGGCTTCCAGTGGCGTGGGCTTGGGCTTCTCGCTGGCGCAGGCCGCCAGCAGCAGACACGACGCGAGCAGCAGCGCGCGGCGCAAGCCGCGTCTTGTCATCGCGACGCCCCGGAGGCCGCCGGCGCGGGCTCCGCGGTGGGCGCCGCCCCCAACGCGGTGAGCTTGGCATCGACCAAACGACGGTACTCGACCTTGTCATCCATCGACTTGAAGGCCTGCTGGTAGGCGGCGCGGGCGTCGTCTTTCTTGCCTTGTGCCAGCAGCACGTCGCCGCGGCGGTCGGCCGCCAGCGCGGCAAACGGCCCGGCGGGCACGGCATCGAGCTGCTTGAGCGCCTCGTCGTACTGCTTGGCCTCGAGCAGCAGCGCGGCCAGCCGCAAGCGGCCGAGCACCTTGTAGTCGCCGTCGACCGCGTGCTCGACGACCCACGTCAGCGACGCGCGGGCGTCGTCGGCCTTGCCCTTGTCGAACTGCGCCTTGGCGGCCAGCATGCCAGCCTGCTGCGCATAGGCCGTGCGCGGATAGCGCTCCTTCAAGTCGGCGAACACGCGCGCGGTCTTGTCCAGGTCACCGGCGACGAGCGCGCGGTCGAATTCGTCGAACATGGCGCCGGCTTGCGATGATTGTTCGCGCTGCCACCATTGCCAGCCGGTGATGCCGCCGTACACCAGCAACGCAGCCACCAGGCCCCAGGTGATCAGGTTGCCGTATTCCTGCCAGAACGCCTTGAGCGCGTCAACTTGCTCCTGCTCTTGCAGGTCGAGGTGGGTGGCCATCGTGTGGTGGATTGGTTTGCGCAGGTGCCGAGCGGCGGCGGTGTGAAACCGCCCCGCCGGCAATCAAACGGGGATTATGCGTTGCGCAACTCGTGCGCCCATGCCGCAGCATCGGCCAGCGGACGCAGCCACTGCACTGCGCCGCTGTCGCGCAACGGCTTGACCGCGACCATGCCTTGCGCCAGCTCGTCGGCGCCGAACACCAGCGCGAAACGCGCGCCGCTGGCATCGGCACGTCTGAACTGCGATTTCATGCTGCCCAGACCCTCTTTGCCAGCAGCGTGCATCTGGATCGACACGCCGGCTGCGCGCAGCGCTTCGAGCGCGGCCACGGCCTGCGGCATCGACGCCGCATCGGGAATCACCGCAAACGCCTGCGGCGCGGCACCGGGCACCGGCAGCTCGAGCTCGTCGATCAGCAGCAACAGGCGCTCGATGCCCAGGCCAAAGCCGATGGCCGGCGCCGCCTTGCCACCCAGCTGCTCGAACAGGCCGTCATAGCGGCCACCACCGCACACGGTGCCTTGCGAGCCGAGGTGGTCGGTGACCCACTCGTAGACGGTGAGGTTGTAATAGTCCATGCCGCGCACGATGCGAGGATTGACGCGGTAGGCGAGCCCTGCGGCATCGAGCACGGCACGCACCGCATCGAAGTGCGCCAACGAGTCGGCGCCGAGAAAATCCAGCAGCTGGGGCGCCGCCCCCACCAGCGCCTGCATCGCCGGGTTCTTGGTGTCGAGGATGCGCAGCGGGTTGCTGTGCAGGCGGCGGCGCGCATCGTCGTCGAGTTGACCGTCATTCGCCTCGAAGTACGCCACCAGCGCAGCGCGATGCGCGGCCCGCTCGGCCGGCTGGCCCAGGCTGTTGATCTCCAGCCGCACGTGCTGACCTTCGAGCAGCCCCAGCTCCTGCCACAGACGGCGCACCAGCAGGATCTGCTCGGCATCGACGTCCGGGCCGCTGAACCCCAAGGCCTCGACATCGAGCTGGTGGAACTGGCGGTAGCGGCCCTTTTGCGGCCGCTCGTGGCGGAACATCGGGCCGATGGTCCACAGGCGCAGCGGGCCGTTGTACAGCGCGTTGTGCTCGATCATCGCGCGCACGATGCCCGCGGTGGCCTCGGGACGCAGCGTCAGCAGGTCGCCGTTCATGTCGTCGCGCCAGGAGTACATCTCCTTCTCGACGATGTCGGTCACTTCGCCCAGACCGCGCACGAACAGCGCCGTGGGCTCGACCACCGGGGTCACGATGTACTGGTAGCCGTAGCGCTCCATCACGCTGCGCACGGTGGCTTCGAACCACAGCCACAACGCGGAGTCGGGCAGCTTCTCCTTGCGCGGCACGCTGGCCGGCAGGATGTCGTTCATGCCCTTCACCGCGGGCAGCGGCGACGGCGAGCGCTTGTCGGCTTGTTGAGGCTCGGCCATCACGCGTGGGCGTAGCGACGCGCGATGTAGTCTTCGACGATGCGCTGGAAGTCTTGCGCGATGGTGTCGCCACGCAACGTGACGGCTTTTTCGCCATCGATGAACACCGGCGCGGCGGGCGCCTCTCCGGTACCCGGCAGGCTGATGCCGATGTCGGCGTGCTTGCTCTCGCCGGGGCCGTTGACGATGCAGCCCATCACCGCGACCTTCATCGACTCGACGCCGGGGTAGCGCGCCTTCCACAGCGGCATTTGCGCGCGCAGGTAGCCATCGATCTGCTGCGCCAACTCCTGGAAGACGGTGCTGGTGGTGCGACCACAGCCGGGGCATGCGGTGACGCTCGGGTTGAACGTGCGCAGACCCAGCGACTGCAGCACCTCGAGCGCGATCAGCACCTCCTGCGTGCGCGATTCGCCCGGCTGCGGCGTCAGCGACACGCGGATGGTGTCGCCGATGCCTTCTTGCAGCAGCAGCGCCAGCGCGGCGGTGGAGGCCACCGTGCCTTTGGTCGCCATGCCGGCTTCGGTGAGCCCCAGGTGCAGCGGGTAGTCGCAGCGCGCCGCCAGCGCGCGGTATACGCTCACCAAATCCTGCACGCCGCTGACCTTGCAGCTGATGATCACCTGATCCGGGTTCATGCCGAGTTCGCGCGCCGCGTCGGCCGAGCCGATGGCCGATTGCACCAGCGCCTGGTACATCACCTGCTTGGCGTCCCACGGATCGGCGCGTTGGGCATTCTCGTCCATCAACGCGGCGAGCAACTCCTGGTCGAGGCTGCCCCAGTTGACGCCGATGCGCACCGGCTTGTCGTGGCGCAGCGCCACCTCGATCATTTGCGCGAACTGGCGGTCGCGCTTGGCGCCCTTGCCCACGTTGCCCGGGTTGATGCGGTACTTCGACAATGCCTGCGCGCAGGCCGGGTGATCGCTCAGCAGGCGGTGGCCGTTGTAGTGGAAGTCGCCGATCAGCGGCACGTCGATGCCCATGCGGTCGAGCTGCTCGCGGATGTGCGGCACGGCTTGCGCGGCCTCGGGCGTGTTGACCGTGATGCGCACGAGTTCGGAGCCGGCCAGCGCCAGCTCCTTCACCTGGATGGCGGTGCCGATGACATCGACGGTGTCGGTGTTGGTCATCGATTGCACGCGCACCGGCGCATCGCCGCCGATGGTGACCACGCGCGAGCCCCACGCCACCCGGGCCTGGCGCGCGCGGCGCGGCGCGGGCGCTGCGGTCTCGATGGCGCGGCCGCGCGAACCCGGATCGATACCGTTCACGAGCTGCGGCCTCACTTCAACTCGACGCGCACGACGTTGTCGCGATTGGGCGCACCCAAGGTCACGCGCTTGCCGCGCAGCGTCACCTCGGTGGCGGGCGCATTGCCGATCACCAGGCGCAGCGGCAGCGTGCCGTCGAGGCCGACCGCCTCGCCGGCCTGCAGCGTGCGCGACAACAGCAGGTTGCCGCGCGAATCCTGCGCCTCGACCCACGAGGGCTCGCTGGCGCGGACCACTGCAATGCCGGCGGGCGTCGCATCGGCCACGCTGTTGCTGCCGGCATCGGCCGCGTGCACGGTCTCGGTAATGACTGTCGATGCCACCTCCGGCGCCGGCGTGACGACCGCGGGCGGCGCCACGGTCGCCGCTGGCGCCTCGGCCACCGGCGGCAACACCGGCGCACTCGGCACCGGCGCGGCCACTGCCGGCGCCTTGGCGATCGGCGCGGGTGCCGTGTCGGCGCTCGGAAAACTCGGCAGCGACGGCAGCGTGGCCCAAAACGTGCCAAGCTGCGGCCACAACAGGAAGCCCGCCGCCGCCAGCAACAGCACGGCCACCATCCAGAACACCGGCCTGTGCCAGAGCCGAAACTCGCTCGGCTGCTGACGGCCCGGACGGTCCTGGAAAGGTGCCTTCAGGCCGTGGTCGACCCGTTCGAGCAGCGCGCCATGCACCGGCGGCAACAAATCGAGCACCGGCTTGGCATCGATCTTCAGCACGCGGCTCACGCTGTGCGCCAACGCGCGCACGAACGTGACATCGGTCAACTCGTCGTAGCGGCCCGCTTCGAGTGCCTCGAGCTTGGCCTGGGGCACCTTGATGGCCGCGGCCAACGCCGCGATGTGCAGGCCCTGGCGCTCGCGCGCCGCGCGCAACATCGAGCCCGCGCTGCGAGCATCGGGGTTCGAGGGCACTGCCTCAGTCATCGTAGCGGCCCCGTTCGGCGGCCATGGATTCGGGCGACTGCGGAAAACGAGCGCGCAGCTGGCGGCTGTAGTCGCGCGCGCCGCGCTGGTTGCCCATCTTGTTCTCGATGCGCGCGGCCAGCCACAGCGTCTGTGCGCTGGTGTACTCCTGCACCGCGTTGACGCGGCCGATGTAGAAGCGCGCGCGCTCAAATTCGCCACGCCGATACAGCACGTCGGCCAGGTTGAACGCGGTCACCGGACTGGTCGGATCGAGTTCATAAGAGCGCACCAGGCTGCGTTCGGCATCGGCGTAGGCACCCGTGCGCGCCTGGCAAACGCCCTGCGTCATCAGGCTGCGCGACAGCCCGGCGTATCTGGGTGTGGCGATTGCCTGCTGAAATTGCACCAACGCCTCGGGTATGCGCCGGCTCTGGCACAGGAACCAGCCGTAGTTGTGCATGATGTCCGGGTCGCGCGGACTGAGCTGCAGCGCGCGCTTGAAGTTTTCTTCGGCCAGCTTGTCCTCGCCCATGCTCTGGTAGACGAGCCCGCGCAGGTTGTAGGCGTCGGGCAGGTCGGGCTTGACCGCGAGGGCCAGCTTGACCTCGTCGAGCGCGGTCTCGTACTGACCGCGGCTGTAGTAGCCAGAGGCCAGCTCCATGCGCACGCGTGCGCGGCGGTCGGTGGCGGTCTGGTCCGAATCCGTGGCGAGTTCCTTAGACGGCGCCTCAGCAGGCGGCGTCGACGCCGCGCAGCCCCACAGCGCCGCCAGCGCCGCCCCGGTGCTGATCGCCAAAGCCAGCGTCGCTCGACTCACTCGTTGCTCCTCGATGCCACCACGGCCGTGCCCCTAGCGCCGCGCCGGCGCGGCCGGCACCAGCGGGATCGTGCCACGCCCCAGCCGCTGCGCCACGCGCGTGCGGTCACGCACCTCGCCGGCCAGTTGGCCGCAGGCGGCGGCGATGTCGTCGCCGCGCGTGCGCCGCACGGTGGTGACGATGCCGGCGCCCTGCAGCACGTCGGCAAATGCCGAGACGTGCTCGCGCGGCGAGCGCTGCAACCCCGAATCGGCAAACGGGTTGAACGGAATCAGGTTGACCTTGCACGCCACACGATCGCGCAGCAGGCGCACCAAGGCACGCGCCTGATCCGTCGAATCGTTGACGCCGTCGAGCATGCAGTATTCGAAGGTGATGAAGTCGCGCGGCGCGGCATCGAGGTAGCGCACGCAGGCGGCCAGCAGCTCGTGCAGCGGATACTTGCGGTTCAGCGGCACCAGTTGGTCGCGCAACGTGTCGTCGGGCGCGTGCAGCGACACCGCCAGCGCCACCGGACAATCCTCGCGCAGGCGGTCGATCATCGGCACCACACCCGAGGTCGACACCGTGACGCGGCGGCGCGACAGACCGTAGCCGTGGTCATCGAGCATCACGCGCAGCGCCGGCACCAGGGCGCTGTAATTCTGCAGCGGCTCGCCCATCCCCATCATCACCACGTTGTCGATCGCTCGTTCGCCGGGCGCCAGGCCGAGCCGCGCCCGCAGCAGGTGTTCGGCGAACCACAACTGGCCGACGATCTCGGCGGTGGTCAGGTTGCGGCTGAAGCCCTGGTGCCCGGTGGCACAGAAGCGGCAGCCGACCGCGCAGCCGGCCTGCGAGGACACGCACAAGGTGCCACGTTCGGCCTCGGGGATGAATACGCTCTCGATCGCATTGCCGCCACCGACATCGAACAGCCATTTGGTCGTGCCATCGTCGGAGGCCTGCTCGCTGAGCACCGGCGGTGCGCTGACGCGGGCCTGTGACGGCAGGCGCTCACGCAGCGAGCGGGCGAGGTCGGTCATCTGCGCGAAGTCCGACGCCCCGCGCTGATGGATCCAGCGAAACAGCTGCACGGCGCGAAACGGCTTTTCGCCAAGCCGTTCGCAATGGGCGCTCAGCGCGTCGAGGTCGAAGTCGAGCAGATTGACCACACCGTGGGGCGCTTCCGGCTTCGCGCTCAGCGCCCGAAAATGGCCATGGCAGGGAAGAAGAACGCCACCTCGATGGCGGCGGTCTCGGGCGCATCGGAGCCATGCACTGCGTTGGCGTCGATGCTGTCGGCAAAGTCGGCGCGGATGGTGCCGAGGGCCGCCTTCTTGGGGTCGGTGGCGCCCATCAGGTCGCGGTTCTTCGCGATCGCGTTGTCGCCTTGCAGCACCTGGATCATCACCGGGCCCGAGGTCATGAAGGTGACCAGGTCCTTGAAGAACGGGCGCGCCTTGTGCACGGCGTAGAACGCCTCGGCCTCGCCTCGCGACAGGTGCGCCATGCGGGCGGCGACGATCTTCAAGCCAGCGGCCTCGAAGCGCGCCAGGATCTGGCCGACCACGTTCTTGGCCACGGCATCGGGCTTGATGATCGAGAGCGTGCGCTCGACGGCCATTCACTTCTCCTAGGGTTCCGGGTGCTTTCAGAAAAACAACGGATTCTAACGGTCGCCCGTGCAGGGCCTGCACACGTGCAGGCAGCGCAGGCGCCGCGTTTCAGCGCCGGCGGCGGCCCCGACCGCCACCACCACCGCCGCCGCCACTCATCTGCTTGTGGAATGCATCAGCGCCGATGTAGCCGACCGAGGTTTGCATCGGGTCGGGCTGGCGCTCGCCGCCACCAGCACCCTTGCCGCCTTTGCGGCCGCCACCACCACCGCCGCCATCCAGGCCGCGGGGCTTTTGCACACCGCGTTTGTCGTACGTCTGTTCCAGCGGATTGGGGATCGGCCCGTCCTCGGAGATCTCGCGACGCGGCTGCCGCGCCTCGCGGATCGCGCGGCGATCGAAGGTCTGCTGCAGCGGGTTGGGTATCGAGGCGAAGTCGAGGTTGTCGCCGTCGTCGTCGTGACGGCGTGCCGCTTCCTGCGGCTGCGGCTGTGCAGCACCCTCGCGCGGACCTCGGTTGTCCGGGCCCCGATTGTCCGGGCCCCGGTTGTCCGGGCCCCGGTTGTCGCGGCCACGGTTGCGCTTGTTGCGATTGTTGGGGCGGCTGTTGTCGCCCCGGCTGTCCTGGGCACGAGGCGGACCACCGACCATCAACTGCAACGTCTGCAAGTCGCTGGCCGGCAGATCGACCCACACGCCACGACGCAATCCGCGAGGCAGCACCACGCAACCGTAGCGAATGCGGATGAGCCGGCTCACCGCCATGCCCAACGCCTCGAACATGCGGCGCACTTCGCGGTTGCGCCCTTCGGTGATCACCACGCGATACCAGTGGTTGGCACCTTCGCCTCCGCCATCTTCGACGGAGCGCATGGCCGCGCGCTGGCCGTCGAGCTCGATGCCCTCGAGCAGGCGCGATCGCTGCTCTTCATCGAGTGTGCCAAGCACGCGCACCGCGTACTCGCGCTCGACGCCGAAGCGCGGGTGCATCAATCGGTTGGCCAGGTCACCGGAGTTGGTGAACAGCAAAAGGCCTTCGGTGTTGATGTCCAGGCGCCCCACCGATTGCCACTTGCCCTGCTGCAGGCGCGGCAGCCGGCGGAACACGGTCGGCCGGTTCTGCGGGTCGCCGTGGGTGACGATCTCGCCGGCCGGTTTGTGATAGGCCAGCACGCGTGCAGCCGGCGGCATGATGCGCAACCTCACCGGCTGGCCTGCCACCTGAATCTGGTCGCCCGCGGCAATGCGCTGGCCGATGTGCGCCGGCTGGCCGTTGACGGTGATCTGGCCATCGGCAATCAGTTGCTCCATGTCGCGCCGCGAGCCAATGCCGGCCTGCGCAAGCACCTTGTGCAGCTTGGGCGCGTCGGGCATCGCAGCCAGCACGCGCTTGGCCGGTTCGCCATCGGGCTCGGGCGCGGGCTCGCTGTCGTAAGCGCCCGAGACGACATCGGCGAAGCGCTCGCCGACGTCGACCGGCGTCCATTCGGCAGCCGCGACTTCGTCGCCAGCCGCCGGCACGCCAGTCTCGTCATCATCATCATCGTCGTCGTCGATGCCTTCTTCGCCTTCGTTCGAGATCACCACTTCGCCCGCCACCGCGCGTTCGCCGCCGCGGTTGCGGCGCCCCCGGCGACGATTTCGATTGCGCCGCCGCTGCTGCTCGTCACCGCCCGTTGGCGGCACCGCCGCGTCACCTGGATTCGGCGCGACAGACTGCGTCGATTGCGGTATCGAGGCAGGCGCATCGGGGATCGCACGCGGCGCCTGCGCATCGGGCTGCGCAGACGAAGGCGCGGGCATCACGGGGGCGGACGGATCGGGGTCGTTGGAGTTCATGGCTGTGGAGTCGATTCAGACTGCGACGTCACGTCGTCGGTACGGCCCGTTGCGGTGGCCTCGGCGAGGCCGTCGCTGCCGGCGGGCACGGGCTGCGGCTCGGCGTCGAGTTCAAGCGCACCCTGGCCGTCGCCGAGGCGAGCGAGCAGGTCGGCCGTGGGTTCGTCACCCATCGAGCCCTGCAACGCGGGCAACTGGTCAAGCCGTGCCAAGCCGAGGTCATCGAGAAAGTGGCGCGTGGTGGCATACAGCGCCGGTCGGCCCGGCGCCTCGCGGGTGCCGATGGCCTCGATCCAGCCGCGGTCTTCGAGCTGCTTGATGATCGGGCCGCTGACTGTGACACCGCGAATGTCTTCGATGTCGCCGCGGGTCACCGGCTGCCTGTAGGCGATGATGGCCAGCGTCTCCATCGCAGCGCGCGAGTAGCGCGCGGGCTTCTCGGGATGCAGGCGTTCGAGCAGGCCGATCACGTCGGCACGGCTCTGGAAGCGCCAACCGCTGGCCAGGCAGACCAGCTCGACACCGCGACCCTGCCAGTCGTGCACCAGTTCGTCGAGCAGCGCCTGGATCGCTTCGCCATCGGACTGGCCATCGAACAGCGCGTTCAGTTCACGCAGCGTCAACGGTTGCTGTGCGCACAGCAGCGCTGCTTCGAGCACGTGCTTGGCCTCGAGGGTGTTCATCGTTGTTGCATTGGATGACCCGGCGCCCGAGCGCGCCGGAGTCGGCGTCTCACATATGCCTAGGATGTCAGCGCCGCGCCCCTCGGCACGGCCGTGTGTCATGGTGCTGATTCGTGAGGACCGGCGCCATTGCAACCGGCCCTGGTGCACGGGCTTGCCAGCGCACCGCGGCGCATCGGACGCTCGCAGCTGCCGACTACTTGGCAGCGGCCGCGTTCGCTTGCGCGCTTTGGCTGCGATTGTAGCGCGGCCACCGGCGGTAGCGGCTCATTCGTGCAAGGCAGCTTGCCACGCGAGCGCCAGATCGGCCGGCGGCGGGCTGGTGAATTCCAGATTGCGGCCGTCGATCGGGTGCGCGAACGCCAGGCGCACCGCGTGCAAGCCCTGGCGCTGCAGCCCCCAGCCGGCGCGGCCGCCATACAAACTGTCACCGACCAGCGGGTGCCCGCGCGCGGCCAGGTGCACCCGGATCTGGTGGGTACGCCCGCTGTGCAACGTGCACCGCAGGCCGCTGGCCGCGCGCCCGCGCGCCAGGCAGACGACGTCGGTGCGCGCCGGCTTGCCGCCGGCCACCACCGCCATGCGCGTGCGCAGTTGCGGGTCGCGGCCGATCGGTGCCTCGATGACCAGCTCTCGCCAAGACGGCACGCCGTGGGCCAGCGCGTGGTAGATGCGCTGCACCTGGCGCGCCGCGATGGCGCGCACCAGCGCAGTCATCGCGGGCAAGGTCTTGGCCACCACCATCAAGCCGCTGGTGTCCTTGTCCAGCCGATGCACGATGCCCGCGCGCGGCAGACCCGCTGCCGCCGCGTGATGCGCCAGCAGGCCGTTGAGCAAGGTGCCCGACCAGTTGCCCGCCGCGGGGTGCACGACCAGCCCGGGTGGCTTGTCGAGCACCAGCAAATGTTCATCTTCGAACTGGATCGCCAGCGGCATCGCCTCGGGCCGAAATGCCAGCGCTTGCGCCGTGGGCCACAACGTCACCTGCAATCGCTGCCCGGCCTTCACCCGACGCGACGCAACGCCGACCACCGCGCCATCGAGCGCGACGTGGCCTTGCGCGATCAAGCCTTGCAGATGGCTGCGCGAAAACTCAGCGGCCAGTGCCGCCAGCAGCTTGTCGACGCGCTGGCCGTGAGCCGACGCATCGAGCAACCACTCGCGCCGCTCGGGCTCGAGCGCATCGGGGTCGGCCGCGGTGTCGTCGTCGCGCTCCACCGCTGCCGGCTGCGCTGCCTCGTGCGTCATTAGAATTGCCTCAACTGATGCTGCTGCGGCAAGCGCCGCGCCCGACGCTCGATGAAATTTCCGCTGTTGTTCGCCTCCCGCCTCGCGCGTTGCGTGGTTGCGCTGGCTGTGGCCATGGCCGGTTGCAGTTCGTCAACCATCAACGACAAGGACAGCCCCGAAAAATTGTACGCAGACGCCCGCGACGAGATGGCGTCGGGCGGCTACGACAAGGCGATCAAGTTGCTCGAGCGCGTGGAGGGCCGCGCCGCCGGCACGCTGCTGGCCCAGCAAGCTCAGCTCGACCAGGCCTATGCCCAGTGGAAAAGCGGCGAGCGGGCCACGGCGCTGGCCACGCTCGATCGCTTCATCAAGGTGCACCCATCGAGCCCCGCCCTCGACTACGCAATGTACCTGAAGGGCATCGTCAACTTCAACGACAACCTGGGCATCTTCAGTTCGATCTCGCGGCAAGACATGTCCGAGCGCGACCAGCAGGCCTCGCGCGATGCCTACCAGGCGTTCAAGCAGCTGGTCGACCAGTTTCCCGACTCGAAGTACAGCGCTGACGCGCGCGTGCGCATGGACTACATCGTCAACGCGCTGGCCGAGAACGAGCTGCACGTCGCGCGCTACTACTACCGTCGCGGCGCCTTTCTGGCGGCGGCCAACCGCGCGCAAAACACACTGCGCGACTACCAGCAGACGCCATCGGTCGAGGAAGCGCTGTACATCCTGGCGCAGAGCTATGAAGCGCTCGGACTCAACGATCTGCGCGACGACGCCGACCGCGTGCTCAAGAGCAACTACCCCGACAGCCGCTTCCTGCGAGAAGGCATGCGCAAGCCCGACAACCCCTGGTGGAAGTTCTGGTGAGGTTCGGCTGGTGGTCAAACGGCATGCGCGGCGGCCAGTTCGTCGAGCCATGACAACACCGTGGCCTCGTCGTGCAGCGGCGTCATCGGCGGCAGCGCGCGCAGCAGGCGTTTGCCGTAGCCCATCTGGCGCATGCGCACGTCGCCGATCACCAGCAGGCCGCGGTCGTCTTCGTGGCGGATCAGGCGGCCGGCCCCTTGCTTCAACGACACCGCCGCGTCGGCCACGAAGTAGTCGTTGAACGGGTCGCGCCCGCGCGCACGCAGGGCCTGCGCACGCGCCTGCACCAGCGGGTCGTTGGGCGGCGGGAACGGCAGCTTGTCGATCACCACGCATTGCAAAGCCTCGCCGGGCACATCGATGCCCTCCCAGAAACTTTGCGAGCCCACCAGCACACGGCCGCGCCCGGAGACAAAGCGCTCGAGCAGCAGGCGCCGCGGCTGCGTGCCCTGCACCAGCACCTCCAGCGCCAAACCGTCGCGTTCGGCGGCATCGCGCAACGCCTGCGCAATCGGCTCGAGCACGCGCAAGGTGGTGGTCAACACGAAGGTGCGGCCGCCGAGCCGCCCCGCCAGCTTGGCCGCCAGTTCGCCAATCGCCGACGGATGGCGCGCATCGTTGGGCTTGGGCAGGTCGAGCGGCACCCAGAGCCTGGCGTGGGCGCGGTAGTCGAACGGACTGTCGACCCGCAGCTTGGCCGCGTCCTCCAGCGCGGCCGCCTCGCTGAACCAGCTCAGGCGCTCGTCATCGCCGAGCGTCGCCGACGTGAAGATCCAGCTGCGCGGTGCGCTGGCACGCTGTTCGATCAACAGCTCGCGAATGTCCAGCGGCGACTCGATCAACCGGGCATCGCGCGGGCCGACATCGATCCAGCGCACCCGCTCGGGCTGCGCTGCCTCGACAAACGTGGTGACACGCTGCGACAACTCGCTGGCCCGTTGCGACAGGCGCGCCAGATCCGGCGCCGCGCTCTGCAAGTCATCCAGCGCGGCAACGATGCCTTGCAGCGCGCCGCCAAGCTCGGTAAGTGCCGATTGAAACGCCGGCAGCGCAGCACGCTCATCCCACGCCAACTTGACGACACCGCGCAACTCGCGCAAGGCGCCAGCACAAACCAGGCGTAAATCGCGCGCCGCATGCTCGCAACTGGCGGCCAGCGCCGACCAGTCTCTCAGTCCACGCGCCTGCGACAGTCCCGCCGCGAGCAGATCGCGCGCAAAGTCGATCAACTGGCTGGTGCCCAGCTGCACGCCGAGAAACTGCACGCCGGTTTCCACCAACTGGTGCGCCTCGTCGAACACCGCGGCATCGACCGTGGGCAGCAGTTCGGCCACGCCGCTGTCACGCAAGGCCAGATCGGCAAAGAAAAGATGATGGTTGATCACCACCAGGTCGGCGGCCATCGCCTCGCGCCGTGCGCGCATCACATGGCAGTCACGGTGCGACGGACACTCCGTTCCCAGGCAATTCTCGCGCGTGGAGGTGACCAGGGGAATCACCGGCGAGCGTTCATCGAGGCCTTCGAGCTCGGCGAGGTCGCCGCTGCGGGTGGCACTGGCCCACTGTTCGATGCGCGCCAGCGTGCGCACCGCAAAGCGGTCGGGCAAGGTCGCGCTCGCGCGCGATTGCTGCAGGCGGTGCAAGCACAGGTAACTGGCGCGACCTTTCAACAACGCCAGCCGCGCGGGCAGGCGCAACGCGCGCGTCAGGCGCGGCAGGTCGCGCAGGAACAGTTGATCCTGCAGGCTCTTGGTGGCGGTGCTCACCAGCGCGCGGCGTCCCGACAACAGCAGCGGCACCAGGTAGGCAAACGTCTTGCCCACGCCAGTGCCCGCCTCGGCCACCAGCGCCTCTCGATGTTCGATCGCATGAGCCACCGCCTGCGACATGGCCTGTTGCGCAATGCGCTCGACGAACGCCCGGTCACCGGCAGCCAGTGCGCCGTGCGCCGACAAGGTCTCGGCACTCGCGCGCTGCAGCGCCGTCTCGTCGGAAGGCGTCTCGCTCAAGGGTGCGTCCTTCCGCGTCGCGCCGCCCGGCCCGTGGCTTGCAAGGCCGAACACTCGTTCGGACGGCCGCGCGCAGTGCTCACGCCGGTTCCGGGGGATCGAGTTCGGTCTCGAGCCTGACGATCTGATCGCGCAACAGCAGGCGGCGCTTCTTCAACCGCCTGAGCACGAGTTCGTCGACGGGTGACTGCACGGCCATGGTGTCAATCGCGCTGTTCAGATCGGCATGCGCGATGCGCAGCTCGATCAAGCGGCGCTGCGGCGAATGCAGGTTCTCGTCCATTCAGTCGGCGCTGGGCCGTCACAATGTGCGCGCGGACACGGCTTTCGTCCACCGGAGCCGCGCGGCGCGCACATTGCACGCCCGCGACGCTGGGGTCGGAGTTTATAGTCCCGCCATGCCACGCGCCCCCAAGGGCTACCGCCTGGTTGCCGCCACCGGCATCCACAAAGGCGATCGCGCCTACCAGCAGGATCAAGTCGAAATCATCGCGCACCCCCGCACCCCGGGCTGCGCGTTGGCCGTGCTCGCCGACGGCATGGGCGGCAAGAGCGGTGGCCGCAAAGCGGCCGACCAGGTGATCCTCACGTCCAAGCAGATCTTCGAGCGCCACTCGCCGACCAAGGAAGACCCCGCCGAAATGCTCAAGCAGATCGTGATGGAGTCGCACCTGATGATCAAGCTGACCGCCATCACCGCCGAGGAGGAGCCTCACAGCACGATCGCCGCCTACCTGATCGGCCCCGATCGCGAGTGCGACTACGTGCATGCGGGCGACTCGCGCGTGTACCACTTCCGCGGTCCCGACATGGTGACCCGCACCTCAGACCACTCCTACGTGCAGCGCCTGATCAGCGAGGGCAAGATCACCGAGGAGCAGGCCAACACCCACCCGCAGGGAAACCTGCTCACCGGCTGCCTGGGCACGCAGAACGATCCGCCGCTGGCCATCGACCACATCGACAAGCTCGAGGTCGGCGACAGTCTGCTTTCTTGCAGCGACGGGCTGTGGCACTACTTCACCCCCAAGGAGCTGGGTGCCATCGTGCATGCGCTGCCGCCGCGCGAGGCCAGCGAGATGCTGGTCAGCAAGGCGCGCCAGCGCGCGCGCGGTGCCGGCGACAACCTGTCGCTGGCGCTGATCCGCATCGACTCGCTCAGTTGATCGCCGACGCCGCGGCAGACGCCGCGGGTACCGGTAACGGCGCGGCGGGCGCCCGCTGCGCGGCGCGCTCGGCGTTACGCTTGCGAACCGCCTCCTCGTGCGCCTGCGCATGCTCGCGGCGCTCTTGTGACTGCGCCGCCCGCTCACCAGCCTCGGCATCGGCGGCGGCAGCCGCCTCCGACGAGCGCGGCTCGGCCCGGCGCGCCGGCTTGGCTGCGCTGGACGCAGACGACGGCTGGCGCGGCGGCGGCGCCGACGCCGCACTGCGGGCCGCCGCCTGCTGTGCTTCCAGCGCCTGTTCTGCCTGCTTTTCTGCAATGCGTTGCCGCCTCTCCTGCGCGCGGCGCTTGCGTTGCGCATCGTCGAGCGCCATCTGTTCGCGGGCCGCGCGGTCCATCGCGGCGCGGCGCACGGTCTTGGCCTGGTTGACGCAACTGGTGACGACAAATCCGCGCTCGCATTCGCGCACAGTCTCCTCGTAGCGCGCCTGCGCCGCTGCGCGGTCGGCATCGATCTGGTCGCGGCGCGCCTTGTCGGAGAGCTCGCCATCCGCCGCGTGCGCGGCCAGCACCATCGCCGCGGATGCGGTGACGAACCAACTCCAATGCAACCGAGCCCGCACAAGCCGCCTCAGGTGATCGCCGTCTCGACGTCGCGCCGCTGCTGCGCCAGGTAGCTCGCCGACTGCATCTCCAGCAGCCGCGACACGGTGCGCGGGAACTCGTGCGCGAGCGGTCCGTCTTCGTACAACGCCTCGGGCGGCACGGCGGCGGAGACGATCAGCTTGACGCGGCGGTCGTAGAGCACGTCGACCAGCAGCGTGAAGCGGCGCGCCTCGCTGGCCAGGCGTGGCGGCATCTGCGGCACGCCCGCCAGCAGCACGGTGTGGAACTGCTGCGCCAGCTCAAGGTAGTCGTTCTGCGAACGCGGTCCGCCGCAAAGCGTCTTGAAGTCGAACCACACCACGCCGCCGGCACGGCGCAGCGCGCGCAACTCGCGCTGCTCGATGTGCAGCACCGGGTTCTCGTCGCGCGCTTCGGCCAGACGTTCGAAGGCGTTGCGCATCGCCGCTTCGGCCTGCGGGTTCAGTGGATGGTGGTACATACCCAACTGCTGCAGTGTCGCGCGGCGGTAGTCGGTGGGCCCGTCGACGCTGACGACTTCGAGCTTGTCTTTCAACAGCTCGATGGCCGGCACGATGCGCTCGCGGTGCAGCCCGTTGGGGTACAGATCGTCGGGGTGGAAGTTCGAGGTCGTCACGATCGACACGCGGTTGGCGAACATCGCCGCCAGCAGCCGGTGCAGGATCATCGCATCGGTCACATCGGCCACATGGAACTCGTCGAAGCAGATCAAGCGGTGGCGCCGCGCGATGCGGCGACCCAGCTCGTCCAGCGGATCGGCGGTGCCTTTCAGATCCTGCAGCTCGCGATGCACCTCGCGCATGAACTCGTGAAAGTGCAGCCGGGTCTTGCGGGTCAGCGGCACCGACTGGAAGAAGCAGTCCATCAGAAAGCTCTTGCCGCGCCCCACCCCGCCATGCATGTAGACGCCGCGCGGGATCGGCGGGCGCACGAGCCAGTCGCCGAGCCGCCTCAAGACTGGCTCGCTCCCCCCCGGGGGGATGGCGCCCGGCGCCAAGGGGGTCCGCAACATTTTGGTCACTGCGTTGCTGCGCCGCGCCTTGTAGTCGGTCCACTCCTCGTAGAGTTGCTGCAGGCGCTCGACCGCCCGCAGCTGGGAGGAATCGCTCTCGAAACCGCGCCGCTGCAGCGCCCGGTGATAAAGGTCGGTGACCGAGAGGTGTTCGCCGGACTCCTGCGGTTCCGCGGCGGCTTCGAGGGGGATGCTGTCGTTCATCAGATATTGAT